>JAFZUH010000115.1 GCA_017618435.1 Bacteroidales bacterium
AAACGGCAACTATACAATAAAAAGTAGAAAAACAAAAGAAGCGAATTGATTACGATAGTTTTTGTATTGAATTTTATAAATTTTGTAGGAATCCTATTTTATTAGAAACGCTACAGAAAATTTTTATAACTTTGCTTGTTCGTATTTATATTTTTATGGTATTGATAATGAGTGAAATATAAAATAAATGGATTTGCAAAAACGTAATTATGGGATAGATTTGTTGCGTGTAGTTGCTATGTTTTTTGTCATTGTATTGCATGCTTTGAATCAAGGTGGGCTTATCGATATTATTACTCCCGATTCTATTCAATACCCTTATGTGTGTTTGTTGGAAATATTTGTCTATTGTGCTGTGGATATATTTGCTCTTATTAGTGGCTACGTGTCTTATAATAAGGAAACTAAATACAAAAATTATATTAGTTTATGGTTTCAAGTTGTTTTTTATTTATTATTGATAACGATTGTGTATCAAATTGTAAATCCAAGTATAGTAGCGAAAAAAGATTATATACGTTCATTTTTTCCCGTATCGGGAGATAGGTATTGGTATTTTACGGCATATACGGGTTTGTTTTTATTAAAACCATTGATAGACAAATCTATAAATGCTATGGATGTAAATAGTCTAAAGAAAGTATTTGTAGTTATTGTTATTGGATTTTCAGTTTGGGATATATTTATCAATAGATTTACCTTGCGAGGGGGTTATAGTGTTATTTGGATAGTTTTGTTGTACATAGTGGGAGCCATTGTTAAAAAATGCGAAATAGGCAAAAATTTAAAACACTATCAGACGATTGTACTTATGCTTGTCTTTGTGTTGATAACTCATTTGGTGAAAATGTATGGAAAAGATAACTATTATATAATCAATGATATATTTAATTTGTATATTAATAAAAACATATTGGTTAATTATACCTCCCCAACAATACTTGGAATTGCAATTTTGTTTGTAATCAGTTTTTCTAAACTGCAATTTAAGGGTAGGATTAAAAATATTATTTCATTTGCATCTGTATCTGCATTTTCTGTTTATTTGTTGAATACTCATTATTTGTTTTGGGAGTTGCACATGAAAAATCTGTTTGCCGATATGGTGCATAGCAGTGTTTTGAAGATATATGTTGTTGTTTTAGGTTTTTCATTGTTGTTTGTATTGGCTTCTATATTGATAGATAAAGTAAGATTATTCGTTTTTAAGGTGTTGAGAATAAGTGTGTTGTCAGAAAAAATTGCCGAAGGTTTAAATAAATTGCTTGCCAAAATATCAGATTGGCTATAACTTGTTTTTTAGGTATTTTTATAAATTAATTTTTATGATAAAAGTTTTTAAGATAATGTTATTCTTCGTTCTGTGTTTATGTTTGATGTTAATATTAAAGATAATAACATTAAAAAATGTGAACTATACAAGACCTCAGTTTTTGGAAAAGAAAAAAGTTGTAGTTGTCTATTACTCCAATAGCGGTCATACCCAAAAGATAGCAGAAAACATACATCAGGTGGTCGGTGGGGACATAAAACAAATAGAATTGGTAAAAGTTCAAGTTGGAAAGTTATAAATTAGAGGAAAAAATATCACCGCCGTACGGCGGTGATATTCGAAAAAATGCCATTTTTGCGGTCTCAAAAAAAAATGCACATGGCACATTTAAACGAGACGCAAAGGTACACAAT
>JAFZUH010000116.1 GCA_017618435.1 Bacteroidales bacterium
ATTGTGTACCTTTGCGTCTCGTTTAAATGTGCCATGTGCATTTTTTTTTGAGACCGCAAAAATGGCATTTTTTCGAATATCACCGCCGTACGGCGGTGATATTTTTTCCTCTAATTTATAACTTTCCAACTTGAACTTTTAAAATACACAAAAAATGCGTAATACATATTGTATTACGCATAAATATTCACATCCGAGTTCTGTTTTTATCGCATAAAATCCATCATATCAAAACGAAGCAAAGTATCCAACTCGTGTTTGTGTTCTTCTGTCGTACGCACAAAAGCCGTGGCTGCTACGCCCACATCTGCATTTTTCACTTCACGCAATTCCAATACACCGGAAAAAGAACGCATAAACTTTTCCTTATCAAAAATTGCGGTTTTGGCGGCTTGAGCAGGGCGTTCCAAGACCATAAAACTGAAAGTATCCGTTTCTCTGCCTTTCCACATTTCATCTTTGGAAATACGTATGTTTTCAAAAAATGCCTCTACCGGATGAATGCCACTAATATGTGTCTGCAATTCATTGAGGCAAAAACCGGCAAAACGCAAGGGGTTTATTTCAATCGGAATAGGTTTGCCTTCACTCAAACGGAATTCAATGTGCATAGGAAAATTTTGCAAACCAACCACTTGATTCACCTGTATCAAAAAATCCGTAAAGGGCTGTTCATATTGGTCATACAAGGCTTTGTTTGAACAATACAGTCTATCGCTTGTATCCGATTCAGAAGCAAAACGATGATGATAAATATTCAAAATAACAGGTTGCCCCTCATTGTCGAAATAAGCATCTACGGCATATTCTTCCCCATGAATATATTTTTCAATCAAATATTTGTTGGAACCTACGACAAAATCAGGGAATTGGGCACTTGCCTCTGCAAATTTGTTTCGTATATCTTCCATAGCCGACTGCCATTGCCCATCATCATGCACCACGTATACCCCAACGCTCAAAAAACCGACAGCGGGCTTCAATACAATCGGGAACGGAATGGTCTGTGTGTCAATTTTGAACAAATCTTCCAAATCCACTTCTTTGAAATAGAAGTCGGGATACATTTTCTGACAAATACGCCGGAATGCGGCTTTATCTTTCAACAAGGTGATTTTATCGTTCAAATCCTTATCGTCAAGATATTTTTTTATCCAGCCCAATCCATTTTCCGACATGGAATACAAACGGTGTATTTGTTGATATTTTCCAACAAAATCTTCATCTGAACAAAGATCCAAACTATAGCCTTGCGACTGCAAATATTCCGACATCGCATTGCGAAGTACAGGATAATGTTTTTGATGGGCTATTTGCAACAATTTTTCCGAAACGTATGGTTTTTCTAAAATAAGCATAATTATAAATTTTTAATATGAGCAAAAGTAGCATTTATTTCAATATATTTTAGCATTTAATAAGACAAATCTTTCTCTTACCTTATTATTTTATATTTGGCATGCCTAAAACAATACCTTCCAGTGCCAACAGTTTTTGTTTTCTATACAAACCGCCGGCATAACCGATTAAATTGCCGTTGCTTCCAATTACCCTATGACAGGGAATGATTATCGAAACGGGATTGTGGGCAATGGATCCCCCCACGGCTTGTGCGGACATGTGCTGCCGACCCGTTTGTCGGGCAATTTTTTCTGCTATATCCTTATAGGTCAAAACAGTGCCAAAGGAAATGCTTTGCAATATATTCCAAACCAAATGACGAAAAGGACTTGCCGTGATTTTCACAGGCGGAACAAAATCGGGTGCCTGACCCGAAAAATACATATCCAACCACATGCAAGCCATTTGAAAAACCGGCAAATCTTTCTTTTGGGTATTGCTTGCCATAGTACTAGCAAAATATTGCTGATTGTCAAACCAAAGCCCCACCAGATTTTCACCGTCAGCCCCCATTGTTATATTCCCTAAAGGCGAATTGTATTGATAAATATATTTGTTTTGCTCATACATATTTCCGCTGTAAATTTTAATGTACAAAATTACTAAAAATGCACAAAAATTTTATTACCTTTGCAACAGAAAAAATTATATTGGGAAATCACCATGCAAGATGAGTATCTGATTTTAAGTCCCACACGGACAGAACTGTTGAGAATCGCTTCTGTTGATATACTATATATACACGCAGACGGAAATTCTTCTGATTTATACCTCACCAATGGCGAAAAACAAACAATAAGCATGCAATTGGGAGAAATTGAAAACACAATAAAAAATCAACTCAAAAAAACAGCAGTCAATTTGGTCAGAATAGGCAAAAGCCATATTATTAATAGGACATATATTTATAAGATTGACACTGTCAAACAACATTTGATACTATCTGTCGGCAATAACGGCAGAAGTATAGATTATAATATTTTCAAAGTGGAATCTAAAAAACCCAATCACACATTTACACTACGCGATGAACATATAAACGTCTGCATTGAAGATATATCAAAAGACCAATTAAAGGCATTGAAAGCAATAACTGAAAGAATGTAATTATGAAAAAGCAACAAAACAACGACATTTTAGACGACAATATAGAGATTTTGGGCAAAGACTGGAACAAAATACACAAAAGAAACAAAACTATACTGATTGTATGTGCTGTAATTGTCATCTTGGCAGGCTTGTTTTTCACCATTTTTGTTTTATCCAAAAACACGCCCGAAGAAAACAACATAGAAGAAGAAATAACCGTAATTGGAACAGAAGAAAACACCGTTTCAAACATATCGAACACCAACGGACAATCTATCGCCACCGTATGCGACACTGCCATAAGCATTATACAAGAATCTGATTCTCAAAAAGTATTTATCCCCATTCGCATTTATACTCCATACAATGCCCAACCCGAATTGATAGCAGGTAGCGACCAAATAGACAGCAATGACCAAAGTTTGATTTTAGTGGTACAAGCCGCAGATATTCGCGGGGACAACCAAAATATTTTGGGGGATTTTGTATTAAAAGGCAAAACCTTATCCAACGGGCACTCCCATTTGGGCTTTTGTGCCATTATTGATGATAAAATACATATCGGCAAAGGCTCCCAAACCGCCTATTTGGATTCAGCCATAGCCAAACAAGGCTACTTTTTCAGACAATATCCATTGGTTGTCAATGGCATACAAATAGCAAACAAACCCCAACACACCAATATAAGACGAGCCTTGTGCCAATGGAACGAAAAACTTGTAGTAATAGAATCGGCAGAAAAGATTACGCTCAACAATTTCAGTCAAGCCTTGGTAAATATGGGTGTTGCCAATGCCATCAATATCATTGGAGGTTCGGAAGCACAGGGCTGGGCAGTTACAGACAGCAACCAAACCATTAACATCGCCAACAAATATCGTGATTACCAGCCCAACAGGACATTTATAGTCTTCAAAAAGAGACTTTGATACCCTCAGAAAAGCAGTTCATACACAAGTAAATACACTTCATACAAATCCCGACAAAATCGCTTGTCGGGATTTTTTTTGCTTATATTTTTGTAGCAGAATTAACCTAAAAAATGTAATAATTATGAGCAAAAAAATTA
>JAFZUH010000117.1 GCA_017618435.1 Bacteroidales bacterium
CATTTCAAGTGTCCTATTAATTATTGGTATAAGTATAATTATTGGCTATCATATTTATAGAATGATATTAGCCCCCAATGTTATTTGTACTGAACCCATCTATTTGTACATTACCTCTGAAGATGCTTACACGGATGTCTGCAAGCAATTACAAGAGAACAAAATTTTGCTCAATTTCAATAGTTTTGACAAAGTAGCCCAACGGAAAAATTATCCCAACAAAGTAAAAGCAGGGCGATACAAAATAACTCCGAATATAAGCAATAACGAATTAATTAATATGCTCCGCAGTGGCAGACAAGAGCCCATCAATCTTACATTTAACAATATAAGAACAAAACTGCAATTTGCCAACCGCATTGCCGAACAAATAGAATGTAATGCTGATGATATATTAACCCTTCTCAACTCCGACACTTTAGCTGAAAAATATGGTTTTACAATAGAAAATATACTTTGTATGTTCATTCCCAATACTTATCAATTTTATTGGAACACCTCAGCCAATCAATTTATAGAAAGAATGTATAAAGAATATCAGATTTTTTGGAATGAGTCACGCACTTCATTATCCCGATCCATGTCCCTATCCCCCATTGAAGTCAGCATTTTGGCCTCTATTGTTGAAGAAGAAAACCATCTCAACGCAGAACAAGCCACCATTGCCGGTCTGTTTATCAATAGATTACATCAAGATATGCCTTTAGAATCTGACCCTACACTCAAATTCGCTCTTGGCGATTTCAATATCAAACGGGTTTTAAACCAAGACAAACTCATTGATTCTCCATATAACACATACATGTACAGAGGCTTGCCTCCAGGACCCATCAGAATACCATCACCCAAGGCTATTGATGCCGTTTTGCATTATGAAAAACACAATTATATATATATGTGTGCCAAAGAAGATTTTTCTGGCTATCACAATTTTGCAGTAACATTGTCCCAGCACAATCGGAATGCCAATCGTTATCACCAAGCCCTCAATAGTTTACAAATAAAAAGATAAGAAACAATGAAAATATATACTAAAACCGGCGACCATGGTCAAACATCGTTGATTGACAACCAAAGAATTGACAAAGACGACTTCCGCATTGAAGCATACGGCACTGCCGATGAACTCAATGCCCATATTGCCCTGCTCGCATGCATTGTTCCTGACAACTATTGTCAAAAAACTTTGCAAGATATTGAAAAAAAACTATTTGTCATACAAACCCAATTGGCTATTAATGACATAGCCAATTGCAAACAAGAATTTCCTCACCTAACAAACGAAAACGTAACGGAATTGGAAGCAGCCATCGATAATCTGCAAGCCCAACTTCAACCAAACAGGGCTTTTGTTCTTTTAGACGCTCATCAAATTGTGGCACAATGCCATATTGCAAGAACTATTTGCCGCAGACTGGAACGTAGAATTGTTTCCCTTCATAAGATTAAGCCTATTGACAGTTTGATTTTAAAATATATCAACCGTTTATCAGACTTCTTGTTTGTTTTGGCCCGCTATGTTACTGTTTTAGTAGATGCCAAGGAAACAGAAATCACACTTTAGCCAAGCGGATGAATGTCAGCCTTACCACAAACAATTTTTTACTACCTTTGCAAAAATAACAAAAAATATATATGACAAGTATTATAGAAAAATATTTCCCTGATATACAAAATACACAAAAACAACGCTTTGAAAAATTGTGGGATTTGTATCATTTTTGGAACAATCGGGTAAATGTAATTTCCCGAAAAGACATTGACAATTTATATCTCAACCATGTGCTGCACTCTTTAAGCATAGCCAAATTGTTGCAATTCAAAAATCAAACAAGCATTTTAGATGTCGGTACAGGCGGTGGCTTTCCGGGCATTCCGTTGGCCATTATGTTTCCCAATGCCGAATTTCATTTGGTAGATTCCATCGGAAAAAAAATAAAAGTAACACAAGCCATAGCCGAAGAATTACATTTGAATAACGTAAAATGCACACAGGAACGTGTAGAAAATCTTCCCTATCAATATGATTTTATTGTCAGTAGAGCCGTAACTACCCTGCCCGATTTTCTCAAATGGACTCAGAAAAAAGTTTTAAAATTTTCGTTTAACTCCATCGCCAATGGCATTCTTTATTTAAAAGGCGGTGATTTGAACGAAGAAAGGCAACAATTGGGGAGGAAAAGTACCCAATATTGTATTTCCGAATGGTTTGAAGAAGATTTTTTTAAAGAAAAATACATTATTCATATTCCATTGGGCGACAAACCCATTGAAAGTGTGTATTAAGATTTGAATTTTTTGAGGGTAAAACCAAATGTTGTACCCTTGCCTACCTCACTTCTCA
The DNA here is from genome assembly GCA_017618435.1 of Bacteroidales bacterium. Taxonomy (GTDB): domain Bacteria; phylum Bacteroidota; class Bacteroidia; order Bacteroidales; family WCHB1-69; genus UBA1205. Next base: position 2,345 of record JAFZUH010000117.1, read on the forward strand.
CGGACAAGGTTTGACCATGAGCATCAATAATATGCTTGACTATCGCCAAGCCTAATCCGGAACCGCCTGTTTTTCTTGACCTGTCTTTATCAACGCGAAAAAAACGCTCAAAAACCCGTGCCAAGTGTTCTTCTGCAATACCGATACCATTGTCAGCAACCTCCACCATATAATTATCGTCTATTTCAAAAAAATTGATTTTGATTTGCCCATCTTTTTTATCATTATACTTTATTGCATTATCAATAAGATTAATAAAGACTTTTCTGATATTCTCCTTATCTGCCAAGACATAATAAGGATATTCTTTATTGGCTTCCACGATAATCTTTACGCCAAACTGTCTGGCTTTTTCTTCCAAAATTTCTATAACATCTTTTAAAAGTGCATACAGATTAAATTTTTCAAACAGCATTTGATGTTTGTCATATTCAAGTCTGGATATTTCATCTAAATCGCTCACCGTACCTATCATTCGGGTTACATTTGCAGCGGTTCGTTGCAAATATTTGACATTTATATCATTATCATAAATTCCGCCATCTAAAAGTGTCAAAATATAACCTTGTATGGTCGTAAGTGGGGTTTTGAGTTCATGGGCAACATTGCCGATAAACTCTTTCCGAAATTTTTCCATATTTTTCAATTGGATAATCTCTTTTTCTTTGGCTTCCATATATGTCAAAGTATCTCTTTCCACTTCATCTATCACATCATTGGCAAAATATTTAGGTTTGTCCGCTTTGCCAAAAACTTTAAAATCATGAATCATTTTGTAAATAATCTTGATTTTGTCATAGATAAAAACATTCAAGGCCGCCAAAATAACAGCGTAAGTACCACAAGCGGTTGCCAATACGGCAATGACAATACAAGTTAATGTTTCCAACCGAAACACAACTATACACAAATACAACACCAATCCTAACAACAAAGCAACAATTGCCGATGTTGCCAATGCCAGTGTTCTTGGTTTGATATTTTTACGTTGCATATATCTGCCCTATGACCTCAAGGCTGCTCCCAACTCTTTTTCGTATGCTTTAACCAATTTATCCATTATCGCATTGATTTCATCGTTGGTCAAGGTCTTTTCTTTGTTGGACAAAATATAATGGATAGCATACGATTTTTTGTTGTGGTCCAAATGTTTACCTTCGTAAACATCAAATAAATTCATGGATTTAAGCAAACGTTTTTCTGTCCTGAAACTCAAAGTCTCTATTTGGTCGTAAGTAACAGATTTGTCTATCAACAAAGCCAAATCCCGATGAACTTCCGGAAATTTATTCAACTCTTCAAAAACAATTTTCTTGTCCTTGACAGCGAGCAATAAATTTTGAACATCTATTTCAGCATAAAAAACCTTTTGCTTGATACCAAAATATTTCAAAATTTCAGGTTTAACTTCACCGACTTCAACAAGCATTTGATTATCAATAGAATATTCTATCACATTATTCATCGTTTCATTGCTTGGCAAGGAACGGGAAGTATATTTTCTCAAATTTATATTTACCTTGTTGAACACATTATTTACCACATTTTTAAGATAGAAAAAATCCGCTTCCGTCTGTTTTTCCTGCCAAGATTCGTTTTGTCGCTTACCTGTTACCCAAAAGGCAATTTTTGCGAACTGCTGATAACGTTTTGTTACATCATCATTTTTGCTTGCTTGTGCATTTTTCAGATATATATTGCCAAATTCATACAATTTAAGGTTTTCATTACCATGATTGATATTGTGAATAATGTTTTCCAAACCGCTCAACAATAATGTTTGCCGCATATTTTGCAAATCCCTGCTCAAAGGGTTAAGCATACCTATGGTTTGTTCGTTTTTAACAAAATCGAATTGTTCCGCATATTCCATTTTTGTTAAAGAGTTGTTCATCACCTCATAAAAACCATTGTCAGTAAGATAATTGGCCATCTTTTCTTTAAGAACCAACATCGGATTTTCTTTCAAAAAAGACATCTGATAATGAAGCCCCGTAGGAATTTCAATATTATTGTATCCGTATATTCTCAAAAATTCTTCTATCAAATCGGCTTCACGCGTAACATCTGTTTTATTGGTCGGAACACTGAACACAACCTCTGTTTCAGTTTGCACAACAGCATTTATTTCTATCTTTGACAGCACAGACACCAATTCGCCTTTGGTAATATCTTTTCCTATCAATCTACGCAATCTGTCAAGATTGACGGACACTTTGCAATTTTCAATTTTATTGGGATAAATATCTTGTATTTCAGACACTTCTCCCCCTGCCAATTTTTGTATCAACACGGCTGCTCTTTTAATGGCATCAATAGTAATATTGGGGTCGCAACCTCTTTCGTAACGGAAAGAAGCATCTGTTTTCAATCCATGATATTTGGCAGTTTTTCTAATACTTACAGGATTAAAATAAGCACTTTCCAAGAAAACATTTGTACTATTGAAAGTAATACCTGACTTTTCTCCGCCAAATACCCCTGCAATGCACATCGGTTCGTCAGTATTACAAATCATCAGGTCTTTGTCGCTAAGTTTGCGTTCCACACCATCTAAGGTAACGAAAGGGGTATCTTGTGCCAAAGTCTTAACAATTACTTTTCTGCCCACAATTTTATCCGCATCAAAAGCGTGCAAAGGCTGTCCCATTTCAAAAAGCACGAATTGTGTAACATCAACCACATTATTAATAGGTCTAATGCCAATACTATTCAGTCTGGTTTTCAACCATTCTGGCGATTCTTGCACTTTCACGCCTTTAATAGACAAAGCGGTATAACGCGGACACAGATTTTTGTCCACTACCTCTACGTTTATATCTGATTTTACCTTTCCGTCAAATGCCGTTGTATCAGGATATTCCAATTTGACACTTTTATTGTATTTCAAATTGTAAACCGCCACCAAATCTCTTGCCACACCTATATGAGAGGTTGCATCTGAACGATTGGGTGTAAGTCCTATTTCAAAAATATAGTCGGTTTCTATATTAAAATAGTCAGC
>JAFZUH010000118.1 GCA_017618435.1 Bacteroidales bacterium
AACCTTAAAGACACAACATTTTTCTACAACAGCCCAAATGTCAACATGTAGTATTGATGTTAGCGATTTGGCAAAAGGCATGTATCTGTTGAGAGTAAAAACCGATAAGGGTATCACAACAAAGAAATTCAATAAACAATAACGAAAGAGCGGAGGTTTTACCTCCGCTCTTTTTTGTATACCCAATGTAACTACACTAAAAGTGTTTGCATTAATATTGGCACTTTAGCAGGTTCGAGGTCCAATGTTTTATGTAATCATGTTGCCGTTTGCAGATGAATTTTTTCTATGTCTTTTTTGTATATAATTAGGACAATGAAAAATATAGTATCTTTGCAGATATATTTTTGTAGCGATGAACATATTGATTCTTGCCAACAAAATGCCTTATCCGCCTAAAGATGGAGGGGCTATAGCCACTTTTTCTTTGTTGTCCGCTTTGCAAAGAAATGGTGCGAATATTGATGTTTTGGCAATGAATACGCCTTATCATTATGTGAAAAAGGAAGAACTGCCTGCAGAAATAAGTCCCAATATTCGTCTTTTTGCTGTGGAGGTGGATACAAAAATTCGTTTGGGCAAATTGATACAAAATTTTTTCTTTTCTTCGCAACCCTATAATGCACAGCGGTTTATTTCAACTGCATTTGAAAACAAACTGAAAGAATTGCTACAAAACAATCATTATGACATTGTTCAGTTGGAAGGTTTGTATCTTTGTCCGTATATTTCCACAATAAGAGCCTGTTGTCAGGCAAAAATAGCCTTTCGTTCCCATAATATAGAAAGTGAGATATGGTGCCGTTCCGCTCAAGTGGAAAAAAATATTTTGAAAAAGATATATAAAATCAATTTGTCTGAACGTATTGACAAATTTGAACGGCATTATTTGAATCTTTATGACTTTTTGTTGCCGATAACTCCGAGAGATGCCCGAAAATATCAGCAGATGGGCATACGCATTCCCATGCAGATTGTGCCAACAGGTATAGAAACCGATAGCCCTTTGTTTAGTATCGACAATCAAAAAATAAATCATTCGTCTTTGTTTTATATTGGGGCATTGGATTGGCAACCCAATATAGAAGGGTTGTATTGGTTTGTCAAAAAAGTGTGGTTAAAATTCAAAAAACAATATCCTCAAGCCGTTTTTACGATAGCGGGTCGTAATGCTTCAAAGCCTTTTGCCGATTTTTTGAGAAAGAATCAGATTAATTATATCGGCGAAATAGACAAAGCAATAGACATATATGCTCATCATAGCATACAAATTGTTCCCGTATTGTCGGGTAGTGGCATGAGAATAAAGATAATAGAAGGGCTGGCAGCAGGCAAGGCCATTCTAACAACTTCAATAGGTACAGAAGGTATAAATACAGAACATGAAAGAAATATTTTGATAGCCGATAGGGCAGAAGATTTTTATAAGTGTTTGGAATATCTTTATTTACAGAAAGATATATTTTCCCAGTTGTCTGAAAATGCGAGATTGTTTGTCAGAAAAAATTTTGACAATAATGTCATAGCCCGAAATGTATTAACTTTTTATTCCCGACAAATTTGATATGATAGTCTTGCAAATAGTGTTTTGGTGTATTGTTTTATTGGTATTTCATACCTATATCGGTTTTCCGCTCATTTTGCAGATTTTGTCAGGAAAAAAGCAAATTGTTTCTTTTGAAAATAAAGAATTTCAGCCTGTTACAATTATAATGCCTTTGCATAATGAGGAAAGTGTGATAGCGGAAAAATTAGATTCCATTTTGCAGACCGATTATCCTCAAGATAAATTGTATGTTTTGATAGGTTCGGACAACAGCACCGACAAAACAAATGAAATTGTGCAGCAATATGCGGAAAAATATCCTTTTATTATCCTATGCGTGTTTGATAAGAGACAAGGTAAAATAAATATAATCAATCAATTAGTAGAAAAGGCAAGTACAGATATTATTATTTTTTCAGATGCCAATGTTATGTTTGACAAAAATACTGTCAAAGAATTGGTCTCTCCTTTTGTCGTGTCTGAAATTGGTTTGGTTGATTCCAATATGCAAAATATAGGTTTAAAATCAGATGGAATATCTATTCCGGAAAAAACCTATATTTCGCGAGAAGTGAAAATAAAACAAGCGGAAAGTATTTTGTGGGGTACCATGATGGGACCTTTCGGCGGTTGTTTTGCCATGAGAAAATCATTGTATAAGCCTGTTCCACAGAATTTTTTGGTTGATGATTTTTATATTTGTATGCAGGTTTTACAGCAAGGCAAAAAAGCAATAAACAATATTAATGCCTTGGCTTTTGAAGATGTTTCCAATAATCTTGCTGATGAATTTCGTCGAAAAATAAGAATTGCTACGGGCAACTTTCAAAATTTGCACGTATTCAAACACTTTTTGCTTTCGTCTCAAAAAGGATTGGCATTTTGTTTCTTTTCACATAAGGTATTACGCTGGATTACGCCGATTTTGTTGGTAGTGTATTATGTTATCAATATTATTTTGGCGTTTTATAGCGGATTTTATGCCTTGTTGTTTGCTTTGTTCAATTTGTTGTTTGTTTTGATATTGTTGGATTTTATTTTAAAAAGACATCATCATCATTTTTTGTTTTTGCGGTGCATTACTCACTTTTTTTCGATGAATTTGGCTTTGTTGATAGGTATGTGCCGTGCTGTAAAAGGGGTGAAAAGTAGTATTTGGCAACCGACAGCAAGACATCAGGCTAAATAATATAACTGATTTCATTCAATTCGAATTTCATCATATTTTGAGCGTTGTCTTGCAGGAGCAAACGTCCAAAATTATCTATTCCGACAATTTTTGCCCAAATGCTTGTATTGTTGTGTTTGATTATATATTGACAAAATTTTTCTTTCCGATATAAAAGTTGATTGTATTTGTCTAAAAGCGGTTGTCTGTCTGTTCTTTTCCATTTTTTCAGTTGTTCAATCACATCAAAACACAATTGTTCCACGTTGTATGTTTGTCGGGTTTCCAAAAACATAGAAGTAGGGTTGGGGATTGTTTTTGAAAATTGTTTTTGATTGACATTCATTCCGATACCGATAATGCTATGTTTTATTTGATGTACAGACAAGGTGTGTTCAATAAGAATGCCTGCTATTTTTTTGTCTTGGATATAAATATCGTTAGGCCATTTTATTTTAATATCTTGAATATC
>JAFZUH010000119.1 GCA_017618435.1 Bacteroidales bacterium
AGACCACTCCAAGGTCTGCACCCATTGCTTAGTAAGATTTTCCACTTTCACTGAAGACAATTGCACATAAGAACTATCAGTACAAAGGGCGGTAAATGTAATGGTTTTGGTGTTTTGTGAAAATAAACTGCCTGCACAAATAATTGATATTATTGTAACTAAATATTTCTTCATATTACTAAGTTTTACTAGTGATTTACTCTTTAATTATTTTCTTGGTTTGTTGTGTATCATTAGACAAGGTGTATCGCAACAAATACATGCCTTTTGCGTATGGAGACACATCCAAAGTGACAGTAGATTCATTGGCTTTTTTCTCCATCAGCAATTTACCGAAAATGTCAAATAATTCTATTTGTTTAATATTCAAATTATTTGATTTAATCTTTACATTATATCCATTTTGGGAAAACCCTATTGAGGAAAGTAGTCCAATGTATAATAATAAAAATATCTTTTTCTTGGCTAAAATTTTTTATAATTAATAATTCGAGTTATTACATATCTGTCAATATTCGATGGAGGTCCCCAGATAGCCAAACAAGGTTGATTATTTACAAAACAAGAATCCGAATTCACAATTTGTCTGCATACAAAAGTTATCTCATCGTTGACGCTTATTGATGATAAACGGGTGTTGTTCCAAAAATATCTGGCAGCTCCTTTTGAATCTATCGGCAATGGTACGGCAATAACATTATCATACATAAAAACAGTGTCGTTTCCCATAATAAAATACTTATTGCCATAGGTATCATGATTTGAACCGATGTGAGAATTATTCATTACTGTGATTATCATTTCATTTCCGATACATTCATCAAGTATGGCTACTACTTTGCCATTAATTTTTATATTTTCACCATCCTTCTCACATCCTGCAAAAAGGATTATTCCTGCCGCAAGCAGGACGACCGCTGCCAACACAGGCATTATATATTTCAGTTTCATTGTTATTGTATTTAAATGTTTATATCGTTTTTTAATTTGTTTCATAATATCCGCTCCTTCCTTGTTTTTTTGCCAAGAACTTACTGAAAAAAATGTATGTTATGGTCTCTTGGCATAACCATATTTTTCAATCCGCAAATATACAAAAAAATTTTATATATAACAGATTTACAAAATAAAATATCCGTAACACACCCGCATCCACCATAAAGAAAATGCCGCTTATGCGGCATTTTCTTTTTCTTATTTAAAACTTTTTGACGGCTATAACGGATTTTTCTTCAAATGTATGCAATACATTTATACTGGAATAGTAATCGTGATACCTCCCTTCAAACTCACTCCATTGACCTATATCAACTCCTCTTGCAAAACATGATGCATATGCTTTTCTTTTACTTGGCTCTGTTGCCGCATTGTCTATTTCAGTGCTGCTCCATAACCATACTGCACCTTCAAGTAGTCCAGGTTGATTACAAGCTATTCGTTTCCATCCCGAATAACCTTCAAATTTGGCATTCAATGAATCTCTTAAAATCCTGAACTCCAAAACTTCTAATATAGCAGGCATATACCATTTATCACCATGTGCTCTGCACCATGGGGCTGCCTGCAAACGTTCCGGAAAACTCAAAGTGGTGTCATATCTTAGTTTCATCAGGCTGTCGGTATTAGCCTCTCCATCCAAAGAATCAAAGGCATGGGCAAATTTCATGTCAAAATATGAACTATACATCATTCCTCCCCCTCTGTCAAATGACATGATTTTTCCATGCTTGCCGTAGGGTTTGCCGTTGTCATAGCCTATGGTGTCGCTTAAATGCCATACAATACCCTCAGGTCTGTCTAAACTGTCATAATAAATGTCCAATAAGGTGTAGCCGGATATTTTGCTGAAAACAAAGGTGATGGTAGTGTCATTGGCGGTAAAAACTTCTTTCCAACCCACGCATTGTTCTACCCCTTGAATACGACCCGTATAGGCAATTGTATCTCCCGGCTCAAAGCCGTATTGGCTGTCTGCCTTGCGAAGTAAGGAAATATGTTTTTCAACAGCCTGTATTTGCAAGGAAAAATTACCGGTACCTGTTTCTGCCAACATTTTGATGCTTTGGCTACCCTGTGTGGTCTGCACTTGTAAGAGATACATCTGCGGTGTAGCTACGCTGAGTTGTATGGTATAATTTCCAGCAGACAAACTTGCTGTTTTATGTAGGTATTGTTTGCCTGATAAGTCATATAAAGCCATGCTTACTTCTTCATCTTGTGGCAATTGCAGGTTAACACTTGTATGCCCGCTAAAAGGATTGGGCGTATTTTGTGCCAAAGAAAAAGCAGCAGATTGGTTTTCCTGTATGCCTACCCAGTTGAATACGAGAATAGTATCCGGCCATTCCAAGGTCTGCACCCATTTTTTAGTAAGGTTTTCCACCCTTACAGAAGACAAAGAAACATAAGAGTCATCTGTATAACGGGCGGTAAAAGTAATGGTTTTGGTGTTTTGTGAAAATAAACTGCCTGCACAAATAATTGATATTATTGTAAATAAAGATTTCTTCATATTACTAAGTTTTATTGGGGATTTACTCTTTAATTATTTTCTTGGTTTGTTGCATATCATCAGACAAAGTATATCGTAACAAATACATACCTTTGGCATATGGAGAAACATCCAAAGTGACAGTAGATTCATTTGCTTTTTTCTCCATCAGCAATTTACCGAAAATGTCAAATAATTCTATTTGTTTAATATTCAAATTATTTGATTGAATCTCTATTATTCCGTTGGTCGGGTTAGGGTGGAGTTGGATAGCATCCGTTTGCCCTTGTTCTGTTTCTTTTTGGGGTGACATCGATTCTATGGGAAGTGTCCAGTTACAACTGGTATGGATACGCAGTCTCCACCACGGATAATGTTCATTAATGCATTCCAGAACAGATACAGCGTATGGACTGGCGGTATTGTTGCTATTGGCAATAGCTGTTAGGGTGTCTATTGCTCCTTGTGAGATGTTCACATCGGTAGCGGTATCTCTTGCCCATGTATTTATTAGATTGATACAATACTGATAATATGATGTATCTTCAGGATTCACAATAGAATATTGTTGTGTAATCTGATCCCAAGCAAGTTGCAGTTGAGAAACATCATTTCCTTGTGCTAAATAGTGTATGCCCAATAAATCTGCATTTAAAGAAGACAATCGCTGCAGCCATGTAGTTATTTCCGTAATTTCTACTTCGGTTGAGTTGCCGAGCAGGTGTATGGCTTCTATGCAGGTTTCATCCAAAATGTTTTTCAATTCCGACAATTGTATCAAATCAAATAATTGCGGATTGGAAGTTACGTCTATAGCCGTAATATTGTCCCAATCTATGGAAATACCTTCATAAGTGGTATTATAATTGTCTAAAGCTGACACATAAAGCAGGGAATTAGCATCATACAAATTTTCATAATCAAGCAGAATTTTAGGCATATCGTAATACGAATCCCCTATATATCCGTGTCTTTCACCGCAAATATCATGAGTGACACCGATGGTATCAATACTATTATATCGAATAGGCTTTTGTGCATTTGTAAACATCCCCTTTTTGTAAACATCCCCTTTTTAGGACAATTCTAAATTGGACTTGCAAAAATACTTAAATTTTCAATATAATTTAATTTGTATTCTCTTGGGGACATGTCCCCAAGAGAATCGTGCGGACGA
>JAFZUH010000120.1 GCA_017618435.1 Bacteroidales bacterium
AGGGTGGTCGGTTGGAGTTAGTTTTGCTAAATATATTGAGCCCATAGATCATTGGTTAGCATTCTTTATTTTGTTATTCATCGGTGGAAAAATGATTGTCGAAAACTTGAAAAAAAACGAGGAAGATATGACAAAAGAACTTAATGCACAGTATTTCACCTTTAAAAGGCTGATGATTTTGTCCATTGCCACCAGCATAGATGCTTTGGCAACAGGATTGATATTTGTCGGTCATGACAATGAAATTTGGTGGGCAATAGCAATAATAGGAATAGTCAGTTTTCTGTTTTCTATATTAGGTTCTTTGATTGGCTCTTATTGTAGAAATCGTTTTACATTCAACAAATGGGAGTTGATTGGAGGTCTCATCTTGATTGCAATTGGAACAAAAATATTGATAGAACATTTATTTTTTTAATAATATAAGAAAGAACAATGGCCAATAATGAAGATTTGTTTAAAAAGATAACGGCACATGCCAAAGAATATGGTTTTATATTTCCGTCAAGTGAAATATATGATGGATTGAGTGCAGTGTACGATTATGGACAATTGGGTGTTGAATTGAAAAACAATATTAAACAATATTGGTGGAAAGCAATGGTACAGATGCACGAGAATATTGTCGGTATAGACAGTGCTATTTTTATGCACCCAACCACATGGAAAGCGTCTGGACACGTTGATGCTTTCAACGACCCGATGATTGACAATAAAGATTCAAAAAAACGTTATCGGGCAGACAATCTCATAGAAGATTATCTGCAAAAAATTGAAGATAAAATCAATAAAGAAGTAGAAAAAGCCTCCAAGCGTTTTGAAAACTTTGACGAAAAGATGTTCCGTTCGACCAATCAACGGGTATTGGAATATCAGGCTAAGATAGATGACATTAATGGGCGTTTCCAAAAAGCAATGATAGACAATGATTTGCAGGGAATCAAAGCCTTGATAGAAGAATTGGGCATTGTTTGTCCTATCTCTGGTTCTAGAAATTGGACAGATGTACGTCAGTTCAACTTGATGTTTGCTACACAAATGGGGTCTACTGCAGAGGGAGCAGATACTATTTATTTGCGTCCGGAAACTGCACAGGGTATTTTTGTCAATTTTCTCAATGTTCAAAAAACGGGACGTATGAAAATACCTTTTGGAATTGCTCAAATCGGAAAGGCTTTTAGAAATGAAATAGTTGCACGTCAGTTTATTTTCAGAATGAGAGAATTTGAACAAATGGAAATGCAATTTTTCGTTCGTCCGGGCGAGGAACTCAAATGGTTTGCCTTTTGGAAAGAAGAACGCATGAAATGGCATAAATCATTGGGAATAAAAGAAACAAAATATCGTTTTCATGACCATGAAAAATTGGCTCATTATGCCAATGCCGCAACAGATATTGAATTTGAATTTCCTTTTGGTTTTAAAGAATTGGAAGGCATTCATTCCCGTACAGATTTTGATTTGAGTGCCCATCAAACCTATTCGGGCAAAAAAATGCAATATTTTGATGCTGAACTCAATGAAAGTTATGTTCCTTATGTTGTGGAAACATCAATAGGTTTGGATAGAATGTTTTTGGCGGTGCTAAGCAATGCTTATACAGAAGAAAAGTTGGAAGACGGTTCAGACCGTGTAGTGTTGAATATTCCGCCATTTTTGGCACCGTATAAATTTGCGGTATTGCCTCTTGTTAAAAAGGACGGAATGCCGGAAAAAGCAAGAGAAATTTTGGCTTCTTTGCAAGAAGATTATAATTGTCAATATGATGAAAAAGATGCCATTGGCAGACGTTATCGCCGTCAAGATGCTATTGGAACACCTTTCTGTATTACGGTTGACAATCAAACATTGGAAGACAATACGGTAACGATTCGTTATCGGGATACAATGACCCAAGACAGAGTGTCTGTTGAAGAATTGCCGCAAATTGCAAACCGTTTATTAAAAAATAAAAGATAATATAATGATATACAATAATTTAAATATGATAGTTGCCATCGGCAACAACAATGAAATCGGTCGGAAAAATGAATTGCTCTGTCATTTGCCTAACGATTTGAAATGGTTTAAAAAAGTTACCATGGGGGCAACTGTATTGATGGGAGAAAATACCTATCAGTCTTTGCCGCACAAACCACTTTCGGGAAGAAAAAATATTGTTTTGGCTGCCAACGAAATGCAACGCTATGCGGCTTGCTATATGGCACATTCCATTGATGAGGCTTTGCGTTTGATAGAAAAGGAAGAAAAAGTCTTTGTAATGGGAGGTGCTTCGGTGTATAGGCAATTTTTCCCCATGATTTCAACGTTGTATTTGACAAGAATACATGCCGATTTTCCTGATGCTGATGCTTTTTTCCCGAATTTTGATGTTTCGGAATGGAATTTGCAAGAGGAAATAAAATGTAAGGCAGACGAAAAACACCCTTATGATTATACATTTTGTGTTTATAAACGAAAAAATATTTGAATATGAAAAAAGGATTTTTGACAATGGTTTGTGTTTTATCCATTTTAGGTAGCCTAATGGCTCAAAAAACACAATACAATGATTTTCCCAATATGCCTATTGATGAAAACACCAAATTGGTTTCTTATAGGGAGGTAGTGCAACAACCGGGTAGTTCAACTGTTTTGTATGATAGGGCAGTAAAGTGGGCTAATGGTTATTTTAGCAATCCTATGGTGGCGATAAAAAAAGCCGACAAAGACAATACAACGTTGGTCTGTGAGTCTAATATAAAAATCAGCACATTGACCAAAGACGGAAAAACTTTTCAGGCTGCCGGTTTTGTATATTACACTTTGACCATAGAGGCTAAAGAAAACCGTTATCGTTACACGATTACAGATATTTACAAAAAAGAATCCGCCCGATTCCCGATAGAAAAATGGTTGGACCAATCACGTCCCGAATGGACAGTTGTACGTTATGACCATTTGCATCAAATAGATGAAGCCGTCCATAAAGTGATAGCGGCATTAAAAGAAGGTATGCTTCCTGAAAAAGTTATTGTAGATGAGTGGTAGTTCACAATATAAAGCACAAGAGGCTTATCAAGAGGCAGTGTTGGAAGATTCGCCTTACGTATTGTGGTTGATAAATGATGATTACAATACTTTTGATTTTGTAATAGATACTTTAATGGAGTTGTGCAAGCATACTTATGAACAGGCTCTGCAATGTGCCTTTATTACACATACTGCAGGCAAATGCGATGTCTTTACCGCTTCGTATGAAGAGGTGCGAAAAATCGCCCAAATAATGCTTAATCGGGGTCTAACGGTTAAAATAAACAAGGCGGACTATTAAGTCCGCCTTTGTGTTTTCTTACAATTCAAATTCTTTCTGCCTTTCTTTGCGATGAAATTTCCATGCGATAATATCAATTTTCGGCAAAAAATTATACAACGAATGTGTCAAAATAGTCCATTCGCTTTGAATGTGACAATGAAATAAATCAGGGAAAGGCACAGCCAATACATAAAGTACCGATATGTATAAAAGTTTTATCGGATAATATTTTATAATTTTTTCAGCAATTCGTTGCTGTTGTGCTGAGTTTGTGCCTTGTCGGTGTTGGGTATGGCTATATAATATGTTGTATGTGATTTGTTTTCCAATTTGTCTGAAATCAACCAAGGGTTTAGTCTTTTCAGTTCCTTGTAGGAGATGCCTTGCTGTAAAGCGAAATCCGTCAAATTATTGATAGAGGTATCCACTTTGATGTTTGTAGTGGAAAATGGTTGGTATAAATCGGCGTATCTTAAAAAAATACCATATTGTTGTGGGGCTTGCATAAGTATTTTCACCGCTAAAATACGAAAAACATATCTTGCCGTTTCTTCTTTGAATAGCAAATCCCAATAATTTTTGGTATGTTGCTGCGTACTTGTTTTTTTGTATCCTCCATCACCCATATTATAAGCGGCAGCGGCGGCAGTCCAAGAACCTTGTTGGGCTTTGGATTGTTTGAGATATTTACAAGCGGCTTCTGTTGATTGGACAATGTCGCGTCTTCGGTCTATATCTGCAGAAATTTCCAAGCCAAAATTCAGACCTGTTTCTTTCATTATTTGCCAATAGCCGACTGCTTTGGCTGGTGAAACGGCATTGGTAAGTCCGCTTTCAATAACTGCCAAATATTTGAAATCTTCAGGAATGCCGTTTTTTTTCAATATGGGTTCTATTATAGGAAAAAACCGATAAGCCCGCTTGAAATATAACAACAGATTGGATTGCCAATATAAATTGACCATCAATTCCCGGTCCAGAGCTTCCCTTATATCTTCTCTGTCAATAGGAACAACTTCGCCGCAAAATAGCAAACTATCCGGCATAGGCGGAGATAATAATTGATATTTTGTGTTGAAAGTTTTTTTGAAATCGTCTTCTGTTGGGGAGTTTTGATGTTGGGGGGCAGAGGTTGAGAGCAAAACCAATATCAATACGGCAAGTAACCCTATTATCGAACAGAAGATTATGTATTTGTATTTCATTTTATTCTTTGTCTGTATTTTTTAGTGAAATTCCAAACAAAAAGCCGAATACAGCCAACACGTATATTACTCCGATGATATATGTTGTAAGGGTATGATATGTTAATATACAATAAACTATCAAACCTGCCGATAGGGTGAGTAGCAAATAGAATGGAGCAACCCATTTTTGTGACCAACCGGCATATACTAAATGGTGGGTTGTATGACCTTTGTCGCCTTGAAAAGGTGAACGGTGTTTGGCTATTCTTTTGACAAACACCGTAATTGTATCGGTTAATGGAACAACGAAAACCAAGGCTATACATAGAATATGTTGCAACGAAACGTTTAATGTAACAGGTTCTGCAGGATTGTTCCATAAATACAGAATGCCAAAAATCGCCAACGTACACCCTAAAGTCATGCTTCCCACATCGCCCATATACATTTTAGAGGGATGCAGATTGTATCGTAGAAAACCGATAATGGAACAAATGAAACCTATCATTATCAATTTGTTTAAATCGGCAATGGTGTCATATCTTAGCAACAAAATGCTTCCCAATATGCCAATGGATACCATTGCCGTAACTCCGTCCATATTGTCTAACATATTCAAGGAATTGATAATGCCGACAACCCAAAGCAGTGTAATAAGATAATCTATTACCAATACATTGGTGAGGTGTATGTATATATTTCCGAATATCAAAGCGATGGCGATGATAATTTGTACCGCAAATTTAACAGGAACTTTTGCATTGTGGAGGTCATCATACAAACCAATAATAAAAGCGGTAGTAATCGCACAAATAAGAATGGATATAGTTAATCTTTCTTGCATACTGACGGGTGAATATTTCCAAAATACAAGATAAAACAGTATAGACCCCACAAAGCCCACCATAAAAGATATTCCACCGATAGTAGGTTTCTTTTTAACTTCCCATCGTTGAGAGCCCATGGGAGCGTCTTTGGCAAATTTGTTGCCCGAATACCGTAAAAGAAACCAATTGACAAACAACGATATGCCTATTGTTATCAGACAGAAAACGATTAAATATAGAATAGAGAGATTCATAAAAAATGATATAAAAAGAATTACCGATTTTACAAAGGTATCATTTTATTTGTTTATACAAATCAGAAAAGATGAGAAAATAAAAATTATTTTAAAAAAAATGTAAAATGTGCCATAAAAACTTATACTTTTGCAACATTATTTAGCAATAAAGTATTTGTTTATATATATGGCAAAAGACAATTTAAAATTCGTTGAAAAAGAGAGTGTTGTAATTAAATTCGCCGGTGATTCAGGCGATGGTATGCAACTGACGGGGACATTGTTTTCAGATACATCTGCCTTTTCCGGCAATGATTTGGTGACATTTCCCGATTATCCCGCCGAAATCAGGGCTCCGCACAATACAATAGCGGGAGTTTCAGGTTTTCAGGTACATATTGGGAAAGAAATAAAAACCATTGGTGACAAGTGTGATGTATTAGTGGCTATGAATCCCGCTTCGTTAAAAGCCAATTTGAAATGGGTAGCCATGGGTGGATCTATTATTATCGATGCAGATTCTTTTGATGAAAAATTGATAGAAAAAGCAGGTTATACTTCCAATCCTATAACCGATGGTTCTTTGTCAAGTTACAGAATTATCGCTGCACCTATTTCTTCATCGGCCAAACGAATCGGTCGAGAACACGATATGGATATCAAATCTTCTGAAAAAACAAAGAATATGTTTGCCTTGGGTATGGTGGCATTTATTTTTGACAGGGATTTGGAAAAAATAGCCAAACGTATTGAACTTAAATTCAAGAAAAAACCTGATGTAGCCAAAGCAAATATTGCTGTTTTGAATGCCGGTTATATCTATGCTGAAAGTGCGGAAATCGTAGAATCGAGATACCATATCCAAACTGCAGATATGCCTAAAGGCCGTTATCGCAATATTTCAGGTAACATTGCAACGGCATGGGGTTTGTTGGCTGCTTCGGAAAAATCGGGCAGACCGTTGTTCCTTGGCTCTTATCCTATTACTCCTGCAACGGATATTATGGTGGAATTGGCCAAACACAAATCACTTAATGCAAGAGTGATGCAATGTGAAGATGAAATAGCAGGCATTTGTTCTACCATTGGTGCGGCTTTTGCCGGTTCTATGGCGGTAACAAGCACATCAGGTCCCGGTTTGTCATTAAAATCGGAGGCTTTGGGTTTGGCTGTAATGACAGAGTTGCCGATTGTTTTGATTGATGTACAAAGAGGTGGTCCTTCTACAGGTTTGCCTACAAAATCGGAACAAGGCGATTTGAATCAAGCTCTTTTTGGCAGAAATGGCGAATGTCCATGCATTGTTCTTTCAGCCACTTCGCCAAGCGATTGTTTCTATGCTGCTTTTGAGGCGGCAAAATTGGCTATGGAACACATGACACCGACTATTTTGCTTACAGATGGTTATATCGGTCAAGGATCTGAATTGTTCCGTATTCCCAAAATGGATGATATGCCAAAGATAGTTCCTCCGATTGCTGAAGCCAACGATCCGGATTTTGCTCCTTATAGAAGAGACCCTGAAACATTGGTAAGAAAATGGGCTTTGCCGGGTACCGAAGGTTTAAGACATCGAATTGGTGGTTTGGAAAAAACTGATATTTTCGGTGCTGTATCTACAGATCCTCTAAACCATGAAAAAATGGTTCAATACCGTAGAGATAAAGTTTTGCGTGTTGCCAACGATATTCCGGAACAAGAAGTGTTTGGAGAAAAAGAAGGCGATTTGTTGGTAGTAAGTTGGGGCGGTACCTACGGACAAACGATGGTAGCCGTTAAAGAAATGCAACAACAAGGTCACAAAGTAAGTTTGGCACATTTCAAATATATTTTGCCACTTCCCAAAAATACGGAGCAAATATTGGCATCTTATAAGAAGATTGTGGTATGTGAATTGAATGCCGGTCAGTTTGTAAATTATTTGAGAGCTCAATTCCCTCAATTTAAGTATGAACAATACAACAAATTCCAAGGACTTCCATTCACCACCGCTGAATTGACAGAAAAGTTTAACCAAATAATTAAGGAGAAATAGTTATGAGTATAGAAAGATCGAATGTAGTTTTGACAAAAGAAGATTTTGCAAGCGATCAAATGGTAAAATGGTGCCCCGGTTGTGGCTCCCATGCTATTTTAGCAGCGTTGGAAAACGTGTTCCCTAAAATTGGTTACAAAGCAGAAAAATTTTGTTTGATATCGGGTATCGGTTGTGCATCTCGTTTTCCATATTATGTAAACACTTATGGATTTCACAGCATTCACGGACGTCCAAATCCCATTGCAACAGGTGTAAGAGTCAACAACCGTAATTTGAGTGTATGGGTAATCTCGGGAGACGGCGATTCATTGGCAATTGGTGGCAACCATTTTATTCACACCATTCGTAGAAATGTCGATTTGAATATTTTGATATTCAACAATCAGATATATGGTCTGACCAAAGGTCAATATTCGCCCACTACACCATTTGGAAAAATTACCAAAACATCACCGCAGGGAACGATAGAAGAGCCTTTTATCCCCGGTAAATTGGTGTTGAGTGCCAATGGTACTTTCTTTGCGAGAGTGGTGGACAACAATCTTAAACTTATGCAGGAAGTTATGCTTGAAGCCGCCAAACATGACGGCACTTCTGTGGTTGAATTTTTGCAGAATTGTGTCATTTTCAATGATGGTGCACATTCAATTATTTCCGATAAAGAAACGGCTGCTGATAGACAGTTGATACTTAAAGACGGTGAACCGATGATATTTGGTAAAAACAGAGATAAGGGTATCATTATGGGCGATAGAGGCTTGGAAGTGGTAACTATCGGACAAAATGGTATTACCGAACAAGATATTCTTGTTCACGATATGTATCAGCAAGATCCGGGTTTGCATTTGATGTTGGCACAAATGCGTTATCCTGAATTCCCTATTGCCTTGGGTGTTATCAGGTCTGTTGTGGCTCCTACTTATGACCAATTGTTGGAAGAGCAAGTGATAAAAGCAAAGAACGAATCTCCTATACGTTGTGTTGATGATTTGCTCAATAGCGGTGAAACTTGGGAAGTATAAATTCGAACGAAATTTGTATATTGGGGGAACTTTTATGTTCCCCTCTTTTTTGTAAAATTCTATTAGCGAAAAACTAAGGTTGATATGCAAAAAATTAAAAATTTAATTTTACCGCTTGCCGTTATTTTAGGTTTATTGTTTCATGAATATTTGGACAAATTTGGCATTATTGTGCCATATTTGATTTTTTGTATGCTTTTCATCACTTATTGTGATTTGCATGTCAAAGATTTGAAAATAAGTGGATTCCATATATCTATGCTATTGTTTCAGATAGTGGTTTCCATTGCTTTATATTTGATAATCAGTCCTTTTGATACTGTTGTTGCCCAAGGTGCGTTGATTACTGTTATCGTACCGACTGCTACGGCAGCGGTGGTGGTGGCGGGTATGTTGGGAGCCAATATCGGAACCATGACAACTTATACTTTGTTGAGTAATTTGACTATGGCTGTTATTTGTCCGCTGGTATTTTCGCATATCGGATACAATGGTTCTATTTCGTTTCTACATGCTTTAGGTTTGATATTTGTCAAAATATTTCCATTGTTGGTGTTACCCTTGTTGTTAGCCTTGGTGTTGAAAAAAATCTCCCCAATTTCAGCTCAATTTATTGTTAAACATAAGGGTATTTCATTATATTTATGGGCAATTTCTCTGACAATTGCTATCGGCAAGGCCATCAATTATATTGTTTTGCAAAACGAATCCCAACACAAAGTCATTATATTTATGGCAATTGCCGCGGTATTGATTTGTGTCCTGCAATTCACGGTGGGGAGACTTATTGGGAAAAAATACGGTGATGTTGTGGCTGGAGGACAGGCGATA
>JAFZUH010000121.1 GCA_017618435.1 Bacteroidales bacterium
TCATAAATAATTTTTCAATTTCGCCCAAAAATATAAAGATAACATTTTTTTCTCAATGTATTACAATAAATTAGGCACTTGTGCTAAAAATTTAAATTCTATGATTTTATTAATTTTAAGTATTTGAATAACAGTGAATTACATTTTATTTCACAAAAAAATAGCGGGTAAAGATAAAAATGTGGGTGCCGTAAAAAAAAAAGTTGTACCTTTGCACGGCAATCGGCGGGGTAGCTCAGTTGGTTAGAGCGTCGGATTCATAACCCGGAGGTCTCGAGTTCAACTCTCGATCCCGCTACCCAAAGGCAATATTCAAAGAATGTTGCCTTTTTTTTGTTTTTTTAGTTGATTTACATTGATTTGAAACTAATATATGCCCGTATGGGATAATGGTCAGATGCCTTATAGTCTATCACTTGAAAATCATAACTTTTCAAATCTTTGTGATGGAATATATAATCTATTCTGAATGATAGTTTTTCATCTATTTGCAGGGTTGTTCCAATGCCTTTGCCACTTTCCACGAAAGCATCTTTTAAGTGTAGTTTTCTGCAAATTTGATTGTAAGTATAAGAACAAGGCACATCGTTGAAATCGCCGCAAACAATAGTTTTGTAGGGCGATTGGGCAATATGTTCATTTAATATACGGGCTTGTTTGGCTCGTTTTGCACCGCCTTGGTGTACTTTTCTCATCAAACGCAGGCTGCCTTGTTTCAATTCGTCATTAGACAAATCGTTGATGGAGGTTGCTTGCTTGGCAAAGACATAATCTTCTTCGTTGAAAAAAACAGATTGGAAATGAATGTTATATATTCTTAACGTGTCTTTGCCTACAATAATATCACAAAAAATAGCCCTATTGCTTCTGTTTTCCTGCTGAAAGGGAATTTCTCCGCTATTGATAATCGGAAATTTTGAAAACGTAACTACTCCCAAATGGTTGTCCAATGACATATAAGAGTAGACTTTTCCTATTTTTTGTTTAAGAAGGGAGGTGTTGGGAAAATATTGTTCATTGCCATGATAATATTCCTGAAAACACATAATATCAGCATTTTCTGCTTCAATTAGGGCAAAAATACTGTCTCGTTTGTTGGTCGTTATGTTTTTGGCATATAGACCGAATGTTTGCACATTGTAATTCAATACTTTAAAACAAGAGTCGTTTTCATTTCGGGTTTTTCCGCCCAATTGAACCCAACGGCTTACAAAAGACCAGCCTGCAATGATAATTATCAATGAAAAAAGAAATCTTTTTCTGCGTGCGACAATCCAAATAATCACAAACAGCATATTGGCAATAAGAATATACGGGTAGCATAAGCCAAAGAACGCCAATCCTTTATATTGTTCAGGCGAAAGTTTGGTACACAAATAGGCCAACAACAAAGCACTTGCGGCTATTATATTCAGCAATGTCAGCACAAATGTCAGAATATGAAACTCTTTCTTTTTCCCCATTTATATATTCTTTTTGTTGTTACTTGTGTCAAACAAGAATGCTTTTTCCTCTTTTGTCAAATTATTGTATCCCGATTTGGAGATTTTTTCTAAAATCGCATCCAATTTTTTTCTGTTTTCTGCCCGTTCGGTATTGTATTGTTCATCGGTTTTCGGACGGGAATAGGTCTTGTTTTGATGATAGGTTTTGTGTTTGTTTTTCCAAGGTTTGTTGAAAGTAAAGTGATATTTGGCAAACAATTGAGGCACCAATACAAAAGCACCGCCGAAAAACGCTCCGCCCAAATGGGCAAAATGCCCACCTGAATTGCCGTATGGGATACTGATAATATCTATGATTACAAATATAATAGCCAACCATTTTAGTTTGATTCTGCCAAACAAAAGCAGTTGAATTTCATAATCAGGCACCTTGCAAGCAATAGCCACCAGTATGGCCATGATGGCACCCGAAGCCCCCATTGCAAAAGAATATTCTTTAACGGATTGGAATACAGGAAAATAATTGTATGACAAAACATATAACAAATTTCCTAAAAGTCCACCGATAAAATAGACAAGATAAAAGTCCCTGTCTTTGAAATATTGCAAGAAAATATAACCGCTGAACAATAATGTCAGCATATTGAAAAACAAATGCGTGAAATTGTAATGCAAAAACAAACTTGTAACCCACGACCACGGGTGATACAACAATGTCTGGAAATTGGAACTGATGGCAAAATGGTCTATAATAAATTGTGTTCCTGCAATGGGGCTGTCGGTTAAAAAACCGAACAAATTGAACAATACCCGAAGTCCCAATACAACCAGATAGACAATGATATTGTATAAAATCAATCGGCTCAAAGGTGTTTTTGAACCGAAAAAATTTTTTATACGGTATTTAAAATTGTCGAATAGGGCGTTGTTGTTAAATCTCATGTTTTTAATTATAAAAAATTCCTTTTTTCTTCCAATACAGAATAATGAAAATGCCGAATATCATTCCTCCCAAATGGGCGAAATGGGCAATGCCGTCTGCTGTGCCTGTTATGCCGTAAAACAATTCCAAGACCCCATACAACACAACAAACCACTTGGCTTTGATTGGAAACAGAAAATATAAAAATATCAACGAATTGGGAAACATCATGCCAAAAGCCAACAACAAGCCGAAAATACTGCCGGAGGCTCCGACAATATTGTATCCGCCCACCATGGCTTCCCTATAGTCTATCAGGGTATTGTTGATATAAGTTTGTGCTTCAGATACATTGTATCCCGCTTGTATGTTCATCAGATTTTCCTTAAAGGTTTCCATATCGTTTAGCAATTCAGCATGGAAACGATGATGGCTGAGCAGATTCTGTACGGTGGCGGCATTGGGGTCTGCAATGCAGGCGTCTATATATTTCAGTTGGGGTGCCAATTCCCACAAGAGTATTCCATAGTGGGTGAGACCCGCACCCAAGCCGGTGATAAGATAATAGATTAAAAAACGTTTGGCTCCCCAATAATTTTCTATAGCCGAACCGAACATCCATAAGGCAAACATATTGAAAAACAAGTGCCCAAAATTGCCATGCATAAACATATACGTGATGAACTGATAAGGATGAAACTTGTCTGACTCATAAAAATGCAAGCCTAACATATCATACAAATCTATATTCATCGTTCGTTGAAAACCTATGGTTGCCAGAAAAAACAAACCATTTATAATCAACAAATTTTTTACGGCGGGTGGCAGTATGGAAAATTTCTGCGGACTGTAATATCTGTCGTTCATCTTATGTTTATTATCAATACATAAACGCAGGTCTTGTGTTTATATTGTTTTTATATAATCATAAGCCTTTGCGTAGTTGTTTGCAAAGATAGCATAAAACTTTGAAATGGCGTGTATGGAATTGAGAAGAAAAAGGGAAGGTTTTTATGAAACCTCCCCCATATATTTTAAACGGCTATAATAGCTGCGCTTTGAGCAATCAGAGCCTCATCCCTACATAATAGGATGATATTTTCATCGGAACCATGTATATATGATTGGCGACCTTAAATTCCAAGCCATAAATAACTCTAGTAAGATAACGATGAAGCCCACCATTACCTTCTACTTCACCGAGATCCTCATCAGATACATCAATCACACAGCATAAATATCCGTCAATTGTCGGTTCACCGCACGGAGCGTAATCCGGACGATGATACGGCAGAACAACCTGCGCAGTGCCATCATTATAGACTGCAACCTCATAATGCCATTTACAAACATAAACCCGTTCTATCTCGACCAATTCCAGTACTAAGACCGAGTCTATTATCGTAAAATTGCCTTCCTGACGACGGCTACACTCTCCATACTCAGTATTATATTTATACGGACCATATAGAAGATCTTCAAAAGACGTGTCAACATTACTGCAATACTGCTTAAGTTGATAAGAAATCGTCTCACCGTCAACATCTACACACGATCTGTACGACAACTGAGTGCCGATTGTATCGCCGTGTTCATCAGTAATGCAAGTAGATTCAGGTTCTGTCATTCCGCCGACATAATTCGGGTCGTCCGGAGTAATTACCACGATTCTTTGCGGATTGTTTGGATTATCTTTGTCATTCTTCTTTTTACATGCAGTCATTATTGTTATACCTGCAAATAGTAATATGCTTATTCTAAAAATTGTTCGTTTCATTTTCAATTATATTTAAATTTTGTTAATTGTATTTTATCCGTGCCGGTCTTGGGAAAATTTGCACATAAAAAAAGCGTGGCACTTTTTCGCTTTCATCGGTCATTCTGAGGTCTTGGACAACCCAATTCACCCAATTACAACGAGTAAATCCCACGCCAAATGGCGGAGCATCCGCTGCTTTACTCTGGGTGAATTTGCTGAAAGTGTCCAAGTTTCAGAATGACCAGTGTATTACTACTTTGCTTTTTTCTATTTTATAATGTACAAACTAAATGTATGTTATCTGTTCCTGTTCAAATATTTTCGTTAATACTCAATTTTATTTATAGCAAATTTTCGTATTGGAAATTTGCATTGCAAAGATATAATTATTTTCTAAAACTTTTTCAACTGAACTTTTACTTTACTTTTTTAATAATGCTCAATAAGTATTGTAAAGGCAAACACTGATATAAATATGTGGTTTATTGTACATCTCTAACAAGTCTGACCGCTCGTCCGCAATAGCGGTTGTTGTAGCGGGAAACAAAAATATTGCCCTCGGTAAAAGCCAAATAATGGGCATATTGGCTTTCATTATACGAAGCCGACCAATAATCCCCGTTGTCTAATCTGTTAAGTATTTGTTGTATAGTGCGATAGCCTGTAGTGGGTAGGAAAACACAACCTGCATTTTCCATATTAACCCAACTGACAGAATCTATCGTATTAGATATGTATGCTGCTGTTGATGTATTGATATTGTTTAATGGATAAGTGGAAGATTCCCAATTGTCCGGAACTATTATTAATCCTCGAGTTCTATTTACCTCACCTTTGGCATAACGTACCCCTGAAGAAGTGATGCGAGTTTCCAAGAGATATGACCATTCATCTGTTGTCAGTGTACGCCATGTGCCTGCCACATCTGTTGTGTTTGTTTTGGGATTGTAAATGGCATTGTACATGCCCCAATCATAATTGGTTCCCAATATATCATCATTTGCATGACCATAATCTGTATTTGTACCGCTGGTCATATAAGGATATTTGTTATTATATCCGCTAGTTCCCCAACCGAACAAGTCTATCCAACCCGTATAATTGCTATTTATATTTGCATTGTCTGCTCCAATCGTATTCCATTGGTTGGGAGCGAACTGCCATGTGCCTGCGGCAGTACCGCCTCCTGCTACTATATGTGTTGTAGCGGTTGCACCTCCCCCTGTGGCACTCCATTGCAAATTACCGGGAGAAAAGGCAACTTTGGAAGTCTCTGAAGTGGAAAATAAGAAAGAAACCTGTCCGCCGCCATTGTTTGTTGGGGCAAATGTTGCGGTGTATGTTGCGTTATTTTTAATTGTAATATTACGTGGATTTTCTGTATTCTTATCCTGCCATTCTACAAACTTATAACCCTCTTTGGCTATCGCCTCGATAGAAACAACTGTACCTTTGGTGTATGTTCCACCGCCATTAACATTACCATATTCCTCATTGTTTGATTGAACAATAATTGTAAACTCTTTTTTGCAAGCCGTAAATACGAATAGGCTTGCCATGATGATAACTGATATTTTTCGCATAATATTAATTATATTGAATTTTTACAAAGATACAATAAATTACATACACACAATTATATACA
>JAFZUH010000122.1 GCA_017618435.1 Bacteroidales bacterium
CGTACATCGGGAGATACCATAATTGATGATGTGGCTATTGTCAATAAATCGGAGTCTATTCTTAATAATTATACAGCCATGCCTTGGTCGCATTTTGCTACCAATCAAAAGGGGTTTTTGAAAAGTGGTTTCAGTTTGAAATTGACGAATTTGTATAATGTTGTCAAAAACACAACTTACGATCAGCGGGTAACAGATGGTAAAGGCAATGTAATAGGTTCGTTGTCAGGAGGTTCTTACAATATTTCTCCGTTTTATATAAGTGGTTATCAAGATTATGCCCCACATGCAAAACCTGCATTGGCAAATATAACGTTTCCGACAGCAAGTAATGATAGTTCGGAAATATTTGTTTATCATATATTTAAGGAAGCGGGAATGGGGGACAACAATCCTAAAAATGACACATCGGTATATAAGCAATGTTTTTTCAATTATTTTGCCTATGATGACGGTGTTCCGGAAAGCGGTTATGTTGTAACCTCATCGGTTTATCCGTATGAAACATCTTTGGCTGTCCGTTTTTCTATGGCTCATCAAGATACATTAAGAGCGGTGAGAATGTATGTGAATCGGGCTTTGCAAGATGCCAACAAAATGAATTTTACACTCACTGTTTGGAATGATAACAATGGGCAACCTGGTTCTGTTATTTATTCTGAACCCGTACAACAATCTTATAGTCCGGAAATTTATGGTTTGCAACAATTCTATTTGCAAAATCCTGTGGCAGTTGCAGGAACAGTTTATATTGGTTATCAATTGACAGGAAGAAATTTTCTGAATATCGGTTTTGACCAAAACAACAATGCCTCTTCACAAGTGTTTTGGCGGACAAATGCCGACTGGAACAACAGTTTTATTGTAGGCAGTCCGATTATTCGTGCTGTTGTTGGTGCCGATTTTGATTATACGGGGATAAAATCAACTGAAGTAACCCCAAAGATGCCGTCATCAATAAGGGTTTTTCCCAATCCTGCCAAGCATACCATTTCAATTGTGGGAGATATGCTGATGGAAGACGATTGTCAAGTGGAGATTTTTTCCACCAGCGGGCAATGTGTACTGAAAGGCAAAACAACACAAAATATTGATGTCAGTGCGTTGATACAAGGTTTCTATTTGTTGAAAATAACGGACAGTCAAGGACATTGTGCATGGACAAAATTTGTGATTTCCAGATAGATGGATAAATACCGATTGGATATATTTTTGGTTAGGCAGCATTTTTTCCCTTCTCGGGAAAAAGCCGTTGATGCCATCAAAAATGGTCAAGTGTTGCTTGATGGTAAAACTCAAACAAAACCTTCTTGTTTGGTAAATGAATCTAATGTAATCCAACTTGGGGAAGAAATTTTGCCATACGTAAGCAAGGGTGGATTGAAATTAGAAAAGGCTGTCAAAAAGTTTCATTTGGATTTTGAAGACAAAACAGTTTTGGATGTCGGTTGTTCAACGGGAGGTTTTGCCGATTGTGCTTTGAAACATGGGGCAAAATTTGTTTGCGGAATAGATGTTGGCAGCGGGCAATTGGACGAAAGACTGAAAGATAATCCGAAGTTAAAATACATAGAAAATCTGAATATTAAAGATTTAACCGCCCAACATATAAATAATCAGACATTTGATTTTGTTGTGGCGGATTTGTCGTTTATATCTTTATCTCAAATATTTGTTCCGATACAAGTGGCTTTGCATAAGCAGTCCCAATTGGTTTTGTTAATAAAGCCACAATTTGAATTGAATGCAAGTTCTTTGGACAAGAACGGTATCGTAAAAAATCCCAAACATCACAAAATTGTTTTGGAAAAAATTGTTGCCAATGCTCAACAATATCGTTTGTTTTTACAGCATATAGATTTTGCTCCGTTGATGACCTATAAGAAAAATATAGAATATATTTCTTGTTTTTCTTTTGTGCCTCAACCTACGTTGCCTGATTTTAACAATTTGATAAATAGTGCTTTTAAAGAAAAACAATTATTAAAATGAAATTACAATTTGATATTCGGAAACCTTCACTTCAATTGGCAGTTTTTCTCATGCTGATAGGCTGTTGTTTTGTTTTGTTGTCGGCTATAAGTGCTGGCTTGTTGTTGTTTTTGGAAAAAGATACGGCGATGTTTAACAGAATTGTTTCTGCCGTTTCCCAAATTGTTGTCTTTTTGTTGCCTTGTCTTGTTCTTGCTTGGTGGATACAAAAAACAGGGAGAATAAATTATTTGCGGACAAAAACCTCTCCCCATTGGCAGGATTTGATTTTAGTTTTACTCATTGTGTCGGCAAGTATTCCTTTTATGGAGGCTATTATAGAATGGAACGGAGCGATGACTTTGCCTGCAAAAATGGGGGCTTTGGAACAAATTATGAAAGAAATGGAAGCAGAAGCTACACAAAAAACAGAACAAATGCTGTTTGTCGATAACTTTGGCATACTGATGGTCAATGTTTTAGTTATAGGACTTTTGCCTGCCATTTGTGAAGAAGTTTTATTTAGGGGCTTTGTATTAAATTGGATGTCAGATGTTTTTAAAAACAAACATATTGCAGTATGGGTTTCTGCATTTTTGTTTAGTTTTATTCATTTTCAATTTTATGGTTTTGTACCCCGAATGCTTTTAGGTGTTTTGTTTGCTTATTTGGTTGTTTATTCAGGGTCGTTGTGGACAAGTGTTTTTGCTCATTTTTTGAACAATACTATAATTATTATTGTCGCTTATGCCTACTTTAATGGCTATATACAAACCAATTACGAAGATTTTGGCAATTTTGGTGGAGCATGGTATGCAATCGGTATTTCTATAATACTAACTGCTATATTTTTAGGTGTTTTTTTCAAAAAACATATTCATAAATATTCCAAGGATTAAACAATTGACTTGTAATATTTTTTGCAATACTAACCAAATTAAATCCAAACTTAAGAAAAGTATCTTTTCCCGATACCCTTATTGATATTTTTTATAACTTTGTTTATTTGAAAGATATACGTTATGTCTAAAGCCGTTTATAAATTTAATATACCCTTTAAAGATTGGTTAGAAACGCATTCCCAATTTGATGAGATAGTATTGTCTGGAGAAATGCCTCTTGATGAGTTTGCAAATATGAAACTTCTTTGTAAACAATACGGAAAAATAGTGGATATCGCAGATTTTCATATTCGAGTAGAAAAAAGCACAATGGATCTGTATAAAGATTGGAATTGGAATGAATATAGGGTAATTATAGCAGAAACAGAAGAAAGTACTATATCTCAGGGTAAACGATTCCCCTTAATAACGGCATTATTTTTAAATAAGGAATTTTCACATCGTTTTTTGATAGAAAAAGAGTTTGTCTATTCAGATGACAAGACAATGATTGCTTATATTCAAAACAGAAAAACAGATATTTTTATTTCTGAAGGGATAAAAATAATCGGTAGATTTGCATGTAGCGATCAAGATATGATAAAACGTCTTACATTGCCAGATTCCGTAGAAATTATAGGGGAATCAGCCTTTAACGATTGTGATAATTTAAAAGATGTCGTCCTGCCCAAACGTATGAAAATTATAGAAGAATCTGCTTTTGAAGGATGTGATATAGATGTTGTAAATTTTCCTGAAGGCATAGAAGTTGCCTCTGCATTTTGTTTTAATTATAATTTTTTGGAACAAATTAATCTTCCGATTGGTTTACAAGTAATTGAAGATGGTGCTTTTAGATTTTCTTGTGCAGAAGAAATAATTATTCCAGAGGGTGTTGAAAGAATAGAAGATGAAAATTTTATGGGAACAGAAAAAATAATTTTTCCTTCAACGTTACGTGAAATTTCTAGAACTTTTTTCTATGAAGAAATTCTTCCAGAAACTGCCATCAAGCCACAAGTTTTTGTTAATCCTCAAAATCCCATATTTTATTCGAAAAATGGAAAAATGTACAAATATGGACAAGAAGAAGAGTATTTAGTAATTAGATACTAATATATTGTAATCTATAGGTATTAAAAAAATACAAAAAATAAACATATTTTCAAATATTTGTTGTAATTTCGCATTTATATCAAAGATATTCTGTTAAAAGAGAAAATGAAAACTGAAAAATCAAGAAAAGAAATACAAGATACTGCTATTCATTGTATTAAAGATGAATCAGAAGCCATTGAAAATCTGGTGAATTATATCAATGAAGATTTTGTTTCCGCCTGCGAAGCCATTTATCACAATCATGACGGTCGGGTTATTGTTTGTGGCATAGGCAAAAGTGCCAACATTGCACAAAAAATAGTGGCTACCTTAAATTCAACGGGTACACCTGCCATGTTTATGCATGCCGCAGACGCTATTCATGGAGATTTGGGCATGGTACAGAAAAAAGACATTGTAATATGCTTGTCCAAAAGCGGCAATACACCGGAAATAAAGGTTTTGTTGCCGATGATAAAAACCCGTGGCAACAAAGTTATTGCTATTGTAGGAAATACGGATTCTTTTTTGGCAAAGCAAGCAGATTTTGTGTTAAATTGTACGGTAAGTCATGAGGCTTGTCCGAATAATTTGGCTCCAACGGCAAGTTCTACTGCCCAATTGGTTATAGGCGATGCCTTGGCGGTAAGTCTCATTTACATGCGGGGCTTTTCTCCTTTGGATTTTGCCAAAGTACACCCCGGTGGGGCTTTGGGAAAACAATTGTATCTTACAGTTGAGACTATTTATAAGGACAATGAAAAACCAAGCGTTCCGACAGGTGCAAATCTTACACAGATTATTTACGAAATTTCTTCCAAACGCTTAGGGGTTACGGCTGTTGTGGAAAATGATGATATTGTGGGGATTATCACTGACGGAGATTTGCGGCGAATGTTGGAAAAAAATACAGATTATGCACATATTACCGCCAAAGACATTATGTCGGTCAATCCTAAAAAAATAGACAGTAAACAACTTGCAATCAAGGCTTTGGAAATGATGAGAAGTCATAATATCACCAGTGTTTTAGTTACAGAAAACGGCAAATATGCCGGTGTGATACATTTGCACGACCTTTTGAAGGAAGGAATTATTTAAAATAATTGATTTATAGAACAAAAATAGAAGAACAATGAATAAAAAAAATATACTCATCATAGGTTTGATATTTTGTCTTTTGTTGCCGTTGGCCTATGGACAAAAAAAACATAAGGCAGCACGTCCTGCCTTTGAAATAAAATTTGTTTTGGACGGCTTAGATGAAGATACCATGTTGTATGTGGCTAATTATTATGCAGATAAAACATATATGCAAGATTCTTTGTATTTGTCTAAAAAAGAACCTCATACCTTTGTCTATTCTGGTGATACGTTGCCGCCAAGAGGTGTTTATGTGTTGGCCAATCAAAACAAAGTAAAATACCTTGAATTTATTATTGACACATCGTACTTTTTTACCGTACGTACGCAAAATATAGATTCCAAGAGTCCTGATTTTGTTAATTGTATTGTTTTTGAAAATTCGCCGGATAATGTGGAAATGAACGGTTTTTTCAAGAAAATTTCTCATTATCAAAGGCAAATATTTAATTTAAACAAAGATATTGCTGCTTTGGAAAGTGAGAAAAAACCGGATAAAAAATTGATACAACAAACCAAAAAAGAGTTGGAAGCTTGGCAAGACAGCAATTATCAATATTGTGAATATTTTGTTGCACAACATGGCACAACAAGTCTTTTCGGTCGCACGCAACGATTGGCACAAGATGTTGAAGTGCCGGAGGAAATACGTAACATTAAGGATAAAAGCGAGCAAGAGATTGCTTCGTACAACTATTATTTGAATCATTATTGGGACAATTGTGATTTTTCTGAAGGGGCTCTTATTTATACGCCTGTTTTTCACCCGAGACTGGTAAAATATTTTGATAAAGTGGTGCCTCCTGTGGTTGATTCCATTATCAAATATGCAGATATTTTGGTGGAAAAATCCAAAGCAAGTCCGGAATTGTTTAAATATATCGTTTGGTACATCACAAGCAAATACGAACGCAGTCAATACGTAGGGCATGATGCTGTTTTTGTCCACATGGTATTGAATTATTACGCAAAGGGTCTTTGTCCTTGGACTGACGAAGCCGTTTTGGAACGTATGATAGAGCGTGCCGAACAATTGGACGGAGTCTTGTTGGGCAAAGTTGCTCCCGAATTGTATATGTTTGATACCAATGAAAGATTTATTTCAAGTCACAGTTTTAACAAGAAATATACCATTATGTGGTTTTGGGACGTAACCTGCGGGCATTGCAAAACAGTAACTCCAATTCTTGTCGATTTTTATAATAGAGCGAAAGATTCTTTGGATTTTGAAGTCTATGCCGTTTGTATTACATCTGACACTGCTAGTTGGAAAAGAGCCATTGTTTCCAGACAGTTGCCTTTTGTCAATGTAGGGGGCAACAGAGCAAACTTGGATTACAGAAAAGTTTATGGAGTTACGACAACGCCATATATATACGTCCTTGACAGAGAGAAAAAAATTATCTGCAAGAAAATCGGTGTAGAACAATTGGAATCTTTTTTGAAAAATCACGAAGCAGGCAAAAGAATTTATTGATTGCACAAAATACAATAGAGCCTCGGTTGGGTTAAAAAATCATAATAAAGAAAATATGATACATTGTTTCAAAACAATAAAAAGCAAATTCAACGCATTGATAATTTTTGTATTAATGCTTTTGTCGGGAAATGCTTTCGCTCAAATTGGAACAATCAAAGGTTTTGTTTATGACAAAAAGAACGGGGAATCCATACCTTTTGCATCGGTAAAAATATATAATACTCCGAAGGGAACGGTAACAAACGACAATGGCTATTTTGTTTTTTCCGGTTTGGCTCCGGGTGATTACAAACTTCGCATCACTTGTATCGGTTACGATTCGTTAGTTGTAGATATAACACTGGAAGCCAATAAGATAAATGCTGCTAAAAAATTCTATTTGCAAGAATCTTCGTTTCGCTTGGGCAGTGTAGAAGTAAGTGCCGAAAAGGTGGCCGCACAAAACGAAACGCAGGTGTCGGTAACGAGAGTTACATCAAAACAAATTTTGCGTTTGCCGTCTGTGGGCGGTATGCCTGATTTGGCACAATATCTTCAGGTTTTGCCCGGGGTGGTTTCCACTGGCGACCAAGGTGGACAATTGTATATGCGAGGCGGAACTCCTATTCAAAACAAGGTGTTGATAGACGGAATGACTATTTATAATCCTTTCCATTCTATTGGGTTGTTTTCGGTGTTTGATGTGGATATTATCAAAAGTGCAGATGTATACACTGCCGGTTTCAATGCCGAATATGGAGGAAGAACTTCTTCGGTTATCAATGTGAAAACAAGAACCGGCAATAAGAAAAGAGTGGGCGGTCAGGTGGATTTGAGTACTTTTGGCGGTAAGTTTTTGTTGGAAGGTCCCATTGTAAAGTCCAAACAAAAAGACAATACGCTTACTTTCTTGCTTTCGCTCAAAGGTTCTTTGTTGTCCAAAACTTCCAAATGGTTCTATTCGTATGCGAATGCCGATGGCTTGCCTTACGATTATGTGGACGGATACGGCAAAATCGCTTTTGAAGACAATAGCGGGAACAATGTGCAGTTATTCGGTTTTAGTTTCAACGACAGAGTGCGTTATACTGATATTGCCACGTACAAATGGCGTTCTTTCGGCGGAGGTCTGTCTTTTCACCTGATGCCTAAGTCTATCAATATGTCTATGGACGGAACAATTGCATATTCGTCTTACAAAATGGGCTTGGATGAAAGTTTAACTCCGGAAAGGAACAGCCGTATTGACGGTTTGGATTTTAAATTGCATTTTGCCTATATGTTTGGGAAAAGTCTACTTGCTTACGGCATAGAGGCAATTGGCTCATGGACAGATTACAAATTTGTCAGTGCATACGGGTGGAACATCCAACAGAAAGATTTCAATAGTGAGTTTGGCGTGTTTCTCAAATACAAATGGACTGTCAAAAGATGGATAATTGAGCCCGGATTCCGTTTGCATATTTTTGCTTCCCAGTCTGCCGTTTCTCCAGAACCCCGATTGGCTGTAAAATATAATATAACAGACGATATTCGTTTAAAATTGGCGGGGGGACTTTATGCTCAAAATTTAATGGGGGTAACTTCAGACCAAGATGTGGTGAATTTGTTTTATGGTTTTATAACCGTTCCTGAAAATGTAGCTGAAACATTTAAAGGAAAAACGGTAAAAAACAGTTTGCAAAAGGCTCAACATATTGTCTTGGGTTTGGAATTGGACAAAATTCCATATACAACTTTAAACATTGAAGGTTATTTCAAAAACTTTTCCAGATTGACAAACATCAATCGCTATCAGGTTTTTGCTACCGACAAAGAATATATTTTTGAATCGGGTAAAGCCTATGGTGGTGATTTCTCTGCCAAATTTGAACACAAATTCTTTTATGTGAATTTTGTTTATTCCTTAAACTTTGTTACGCGTGACGATGGCGTGATTGTTTACCGCACCCATTTTGACAGGAGACACAATATCAACGTGATGTTTTCTTATTCTTGGGGGCGTGTGAAAAATTGGTCGCTTGATTTAAGATGGAATTTTGGCACAGGATTCCCGTTTACAAAAACCAAAGGCGTTTATCCCAGCATTTTGTATATAGACGATATTACGGGTGAAATAATTACTGTCAATGAGGAACTTGGATTTGCTTTAGACTCCTTGAACAGAGGACAATTGCCGGATTATCATCGTTTGGATTTGTCGATAAAACGCAAGTTTATTCTTGCGGAAAATTGTAGTATTACGCTTGGGGCAGGTGTTTCCAATGTATATAATTACAAAAATATTTTCTATGTCAATAGGGCAACGGGCGAAAAAATCTATCAATTGCCATTGCTGTGGAATGTGAATGTGAATGTTGCTTTTTAATCGTTTTTTGAATGCAAAATACAGAATGGCAGAATAGGACACAATTGCTTCTGGGTACTCCGGCCCTGCAAACATTGGCAAATGCTCATGTCATGGTATTGGGTTTGGGGGGCGTGGGTGCCTATGCCGCCGAAATGTTGTGTCGTGCAGGCGTGGGACAACTCACCATTATAGATGCCGATACGGTAGATATAACCAATCTGAACAGGCAGTTGCCTGCTTTGCATTCTACAATAGGAAAAAACAAAACAGATGTTCTAAAAGACCGTTTTTTAGATATAAATCCGCAGTTAAAACTCAATATTTTTACCGAATTTCTCAAAGAAGAGCGAATTGCTTGTCTGTTGGATTTGACTCATTACGATTATCTTGTTGATGCGATAGACAGTTTGGCTCCCAAAGTGTTTTTTTTGGCAGAAGCGGTTAAAAGGAACATTCCTATTGTCAGTGCGATGGGGGCAGGGGCAAAAATAGACCCTTCCCAGATACAAGTTGCCGATATTTCAAAAACGCATCAATGTCATTTGGCAGCGGCTGTACGCAAACGCCTGCGAAAAATGGGCATTAGCAAGGGTATAAAAACCGTTTTTTCAACGGAAATTGCTCCAGAAACTGCAATAATAGAAAAAACAGACATTTTGCAAAACAAAACTTCGGTGGTGGGGACTATATCTTATTTGCCCGCCATGTTTGGGTGTTATTGTGCTTCGGTTTGCATAAGGGATTTGATAAAAGAATAGAGTTTCTCCCATATTTTGTCATTTTTCTAAAAAATATTTGTCCATTCCCTTTAATTTTTTGCTGTAAAAAATATAACAAATTGATATATTTGAATATATAAATTTTTACACTAAAAAAAATAAATTGTATCTTTGTAACAATGTAAAACTTATTTAATAATTAAAATATTTTTGGTATGAAAAAATTAGTTCTTTTGGCAATGGCTACAATGGTAGTTTTTGTCGCTTGCAAAAAAGATGGTATTTACAATCCTAAAAAGAAAATCAGTAAAATAACGACTATCAGACAAATAGAGGAACCAACTCCAGTAGGCACAGTGTTTGATAATCGTTCGGATACAAATATAAGTATATGGAAATGGGACAAAAACCGTCTTCAACAAATTATTCACCCCAATTGGTATGAAAACTTTGTATACGACAAGTGCGGAAGATTGATACGGGTTGAAGACGCAGCAGGTGATGAATATACTTATTATGAATATAATGGAGCCAAATTAAGCAAAGTAATCTATTATGATGAAGGTACCCGATATACCAAGGAATATGCTTTGGAATATAACGGAAAAAATTTGACAAAGATTACTATTACCGCTCCTCAAATGTTTCGTTCTGTAAATAAAGAACAAAGTCCGTTGTTGGCTGTTTGTGAACCTGCCATTGCCCAAATAATAGAAAATAATATTGTGGCAACAGCAGCACAATCTACTCAAAAAGCATCTGTTTTTACTTCTACCGTTTCATTGGAATGGTCTGGAAAAAATATTTCAAAAATAACCTATGAGGAAAATGGTGAAATGTATACCTGTGAAATGACTTATGATGATAAAATCAATCCATATAATGGATTTTTAGGCTTATATTTTGATGATAATTATAAAATGGAAAATTATAAAAACAAAAATAACATCAAATCTATCACAAGCAAAATGCGAGGTGAAACACAGGTGGTTAATTTCGAATATGAGTATGATGGACAATGGCCAACAAAAATAACCCAAACAGGGAAACTTTATCCTTGGGGTTCAGGAAAGACTTATTCTTATATAGAGTATAAAAATAGTAAAAAATAAAAACTTTGTTAATCATTAAAAATATTTTTGGTATGAAAAAATTGGTTCTTTTGGCAATGGCTACGATGGTAGTTTTTGTTGCTTGCAAAAAAGATGGTATTTACAATCCTAAAAAGAAAATCAGCAAAATAACCACGATTGAACAATATAACAATCCGGATTATTCTGATGACACAAATGTCTACATTTTCAAATGGGACAAAAACAGATTGCTTCACATTATTTCTCCTGAAAAAGTAACTAATTTTGTGTATGACAAGTGCGGAAGATTAATGCGTGTTGAATGTATTAATAGAGAAATAGCCACTTGGTATGAATATGACGGTGCAAAATTAAGCAAAGTAATTTCTTATTATGACGGTACGGAACGTTTTAAAGAATATGCTTTGGAATATAAAGGGAAAAAATTGGTTAAGATTACAATTACCCAAAATGGTTTTCCTCAACGTTCTATAAATCAACAACAAAGCCCGTTGTCTGTGATTTGTGAACCTGCTATTGCCCAAGTAATAGAAAAAGATATTGCGGTAGCAGAAACACAATCCACGCACAAAGCATCTGTTTTAACTTCTACCGTTTCATTTGAATGGTCAGGAAAAAATATTTCAAAAGTGGTATCTGATTATGGTGAGATAAAATATGAATATGAATTGACCTACGATGATAAAATCAATCCATATAATGGATTTTTGGGTTTGGAGTTTGAGGATAGTTATCAAGGACAATATATTTATAAAAACGCAAACAATATAAAAACGATGAAAAGGATAAATTCATCGGATCCGATGTCAATCACTTACGAATATACTTATGACGGGAAATGGCCTGTAACAATAGCCGAAACATATTTCCAATCACAGATTAGATATATTCAACAGATAGAATATAAAAAATAATCGTTATAGATGTCGAGAATAGCACAAGGCGGACTTTTGTCCGTCTTTTTTTGTCATAAATAGTGGCATAATAGCAAAAAGTACACAGATAAGGAAATTTATCTCAATAGTAAATCTTAAAAAATGTTATTTTTGCAAAAAATATAAAGTAATAAAAACAGTATGAAAAATTTGTTTTTAGTTTTAGGCATCGCAATATTATTTGTTGTTGCCGGTTGCAAAAAAGACGGTTATTATCGTCCCCAACAAAAAATTAGTAAAATAACCTATCATACTGCATTGAACGATACAGAGTTTGTTGCTTCTTCAGAAACGTGGTTTTGGGATAAAGACAAATTGCAAAAGATTGTCAATGAAGATGGGTCTTCGGTTTCAACAACAGAGTTTGTCTATAATAACAAAGGCAGGCTTATTCGTGTTGAAAACAAGGCTTCGGGAGAATATACTTTGTATGAATACCAAGGGACAAAATTAGATGAGGTAAGTATGTATCGCGGAGGTGTTGAAGTTTTGGATTTCGATATAAAATACAAAGGCAACAAGTTGTCTGTAATTAAAGTGAAGTATTGTGATGATGCCGATGTTTCTCTCAACAGAAAAAACAACCCTTTGTCTTATATTTGTTCGCAGGAAATACTGCAAGTGATGGAAGGAAATAAAGCTGTCCGTTCCCAAACACAAACACATCGCAAAGAATTTGATACTTGGGCATATTCTATTGCTTTTGAATGGAAGGGGAACAATATTTCAAAAATGATATATACCGATGAATATGAAGGAAGTACGGTATATTATTTGTCTTACGATGAAAAACTCAATCCTTTGAAAGACTTTTTGGGACTTGTTTTTGATGACGGTTACGAATATGATTATATATTCAAAAGCAAAAACAATATTAAGGTGATGAGTGATGATTATGGTTGGCAGAGAACATACGAATATACCTACAACGGAGATTATCCGGCAACGCAAACCCATTCTGTTTCATCGGTAAAATATACGGCTTGCTTTGAATATGAATAGTATAAAAGTTCAAGTTGGAAAGTTATAATTTTAGAGGAAAAATGGTACTTTTGTGAAATAATTAATAACGGAAATAAAAATGAAAATGAAAAGAATAATTTTGTTATCGGTAATAACAGCCATGATGTTTTGTGTCGCATGCAAAAAAGACGGGGTGTACAATCCTAAAAAGAAAATCAGTAAAATAACACATACAGAAAATTTGTTTTCCGTAGAAGAAAACTGGACATGGAACAAAAATCTTTTAACCCAAATTCAAACAACTTATTCTCCTTCCGGAGTGTCGCATTCGACAAAGTTTTCATACAATTCCAAAGGAAGACTAACCCGTGTGGATTCGGAAAGTTTTGACGGGACTTATACTTTGTTTGAATATGACGGGGCAAAATTGGATAAAGTGTTGGAATATTGGAATAATAAGGAATCTTATGAATATAAGTTAAACTATGACGGCAAAAAATTGCATGAAATTATTGTAACAGAATTTCCGCAAGATGCAGCTATGGCTGCAATGGACAGACAATCTCCTTTGGCATATATCTGTTCTCCTGATATGGCACGGACAATAGCGGAAAATTGGGATTGTATGGTCAATACACAAATGCAGCACAAGGCAGCCGCTCTTTTTTGCACGATTTCTTTTGAATGGGCAGGCAAAAATATCTCCAAAATGACTTGTGATTATCCGGAGAACGGAAAGTTTGTATATACTTATACTTACGATGACAAGATAAATCCGTTTAACGGATTTTTAGACTTGAATTTGGCAGACGCTTACCAGTATGATTATATTTATAAAAACAAAAACAATATAAAATCTATGGTGGAAGAAGGGGGCAAATGGTTTGCTACATACGAATATACCTATGAAGACAAATGGCCTGTAGCCTATACAAAAACAACGACCAACAACAATATCACTACGATAACATCATACAAAATG
The DNA here is from genome assembly GCA_017618435.1 of Bacteroidales bacterium. Classification (GTDB taxonomy): domain Bacteria; phylum Bacteroidota; class Bacteroidia; order Bacteroidales; family WCHB1-69; genus UBA1205. The sequence continues at coordinate 13,596 of JAFZUH010000122.1, forward strand.
GAATATAAAAAATAAGAGCGGTAGAAAGATAATACACAAGGCGGACCAATAGACATGTCTGCCTTTTTTGTACATAAAATAACAGATTGATTTCATATATATATATATAACAGCCTATTTTTTTGAAAAAATTTTGTTTTGCCCCCAAAAATTGCATTTTATAAAAATTTTTGTATATTTGCGGAAAGATTTCTTGCTGAAAATTAGCAAGAAACAAACAACAAAAAAATGGCAGCAACCATATATATACACACAGATAATGCGATTTTGGGACAGATATTTCTGTTTCTTGAAATGGTATGGTTTGTCATTTTTTCTGCCAAAATCCTGCAAAACAGACTAAAAAAATCTGCAAAAATTTTTTATAAACATACATTTTTAGAAAATAATAATATATCATTATGAAAAAGTTAGTTTATTTGCCACTTGTTGTGGCGGCAGTAGGATTGCTGTTTTGTACAGCGTGTAAGAAGAAGGAAATAAAGGAAGAACCTCAAACTATAAATTCATCGGAACAAGTAGAAATAGTAGAAATAGAAGATGGACCTATTGAAATGACACAATTGCCAATTTCTAAATGTATCCATAGAAAAATAGAATTTGAACAATTGGTCATGATAAATTCCCAGTCAGAATATGAATCCTTGTTTTCTGGTTGCGAAGATTCTTTATATAACATAGATTTTGCCCACAAAACCCTCTTTGTTGTATGGGGAGGTACTCCTGATTGTATATTAAACAAACGCATTGCTTGCGAGAAACAAAATAATAAGATAAATATTTCCATTGATATTATCAATGGAGATTGCACTGCTCCAGATTATTGGAGATATTTATTTTATATTGATTACAAAGTAACAGATAAAGAAAATGTTTCCTTAAAAATAAATAAGCGATATGGAGCATGTACTTTTTGTAATGTGGAAAACCCTTTAACAGAATTACCATGGTTAAAATCACTTGTCCAATTTTATTCCACAGATACATTGCATCGTTCTTCTATTAGTACATGTTTGTACGATTCTGGAAAAGAAGGCTTTTTAATA
>JAFZUH010000123.1 GCA_017618435.1 Bacteroidales bacterium
ACAAAGTATGTCCGTTTGCTCGTAATATTTGAGCAACAATATTTTCGACAATAATCCCAAGATTAACTTCCAATTTGCCATGTATGAGTCGTTCATATATTTCAGCGGGAACCATATTATTTTCGTTAAAAGCCATAGAGATAAGTAACCCTGTATCTCCTAAATAGCATTTTAAGGTTGTTCGTTCTGTGTTCATGCCTAATCCGATATTGGGAGCAAAAGTGTTGTAGCAGATATTAACAATACGGGAGTCTGCTAACCAAAAAAAAGAACTTGCATAGTTGGTATATCGGGCATTTTCATCTATGTCCGTTAAAGTAAAGTGCGTTCCTTGTTTTTGCAGTTGCGAGGGGATAGCCTCAAATATATTGGCGGCTTTTGCTTCTGCTCCAGTCGCATATTTGTGAATATCATTTTTATAAAGAGATAAAATATCTTGTTTTATCAATTCCGCTTGTCGGAAATCTTTGGTATTAATGTATTCTTGTACAACTTGAGGCATTCCGCCAATGGTCATGTACAAGCGAAACAAATCCATGGCTTTTTGGTGTAATGGTCCCAATGCTTGTCTTTTGATGAAACAATCTTGCATAAAGGAAAACAATTGTTTTTGTTCCATTGCCCACAAAAATTCTTCAAAATCCATAGGGAACATATTAAGGTGATGTTCTTCAGATGGAATTACAATGTTTTGTACATTTTTGCGAATATTAATGAGCGACCCTGTTTCAATATAGTCATATCTACCGTCTGCAACCAAATATTTAATGACTGCTCTTGCCGGTGGGTATTGTTGAACCTCGTCAAAGATAATAAGCGAGTTCCGATTGACAAGTTGAACATTGAAATGTAGAGATAAAAGTTGAAAAAACATATCCAATTGAGAGGTGTACTTCTCAAATATATCAATTACCGATTTTTCAACATTATTGAAATCAATGAGAATATAACTGTCATATTCATTACGGGCAAATTCTTCCACAATAAAACTTTTTCCAATGCGTCGGGCACCTTCAATGAGTAATGCACTTTTGCCTTTTCTTTCTCGTTTCCAATTTAATAATTCGTTGTAAATCTTTCTTTTCATATTAAAATTCACGTTTTCGGTTAGTTTTTGTTGCTAAAATTTCACATTTTCGGCTGGTATTAATGGGTGAAATTTCACGTTTTCGGTCGCAAAATTACAATTTTTATTTGGAAAATGAAAGAATTGATATGAAAAATTTTCTCTACAATATCAAAAATATAAGGATAATTCCGCAGTCCTGAATTTGCGGGGAAAATTATTTTAAATTTTTATTATTATGAGTAAAGAATATTATCGTAAGAAAATTATTGATTTGCGGGCAAGTCTGCAAAAAGAAAAAGATGCAAAAAAACGCGACAACGAGCATTATGCAAGCCTGATAAAGGGTGCCTCAACGCCATCGTCAAAGGCTTCGTATAGAAAATCAAAAATAGATTATGCTGCCAGACATGACCGTAACATTGAGTCGTTAAAACGACAAATTGAAAGTGCAAAAGATTCGCTCAAAAGAGAAAAATAAAGCGGTGTTTTTTTTATGTAATAGGGAAGTGGTAATAACAAAAAGCATATCTTTGTAAAAAAATATAAGGAATAAGCATGAGTAAAAAGGAACTTTTCAAACGTGAACTATCACGTGTTTTTGATGACAACCTGCATACCAAGCAGTGGCACAATTATGTGGATTATACCATCATAGGATTGATTATAATCAGTACTTTGGAAGTGTTTGTCTCCACTTTTGCGGGTGTAGAACATCGTTTCGGTAACATATTGATGTTTATTGATATTTTTACCGTCATTATTTTTACCATTGAAGTTTCGCTCCGCATTTGGTGTGCAGACTTAATTGATGACAAATACAAAGGTTTTTTGGGAAGAATACGCTATTGCTGCAGTTTTTATGGTTTAATAGATATTCTGTCAACCTATCCCTTTTACTTGAGTTTTTTATTTCCTTTTCCTTATACTGCCCTCAAAGTTTTGCGGATAGCCCGTTTATTGAGAGTTTTTCGCTATATGCACTCATTCCGTTTGCTTTCAGCGGCATTCAAGTCTAAAAAGAACGAGTTGTGGGTTTCTATTCAGTTTTTGGCGATTGTAACAATCATACTTTCGCTTATCTTGTTTTTTGTGGAACACAATGCCCAACCCGAACAATATGCGGACGGTTGGGATTCTGTAGCATGGGCTTTTCTTCAATATGTCGGCGACCCGGGCGGATTTGCAGACAATCCGCCTATTACTCCTATCGGACAGATTATAGCCGTATTGGTCGGGATACTTGGCATAGCCATATTTGCAGTACCGGCAGGTCTTATCGGTTCGGGTTTTACAGAAGTTATGGAAAAAGAACAGAAAGAGGAAAAACGTCAGAATGATATTGATAAGATAAACGCAATTTTCAGGCACATACAATGCCGTTACACAAAATATTTACTGGTCCCCAAATATATGTCAATAACAGATATACAAGCACAACAGGGTATCAGTCAACCCAATATAATAGAAGCCGTTTCCGCTTCTGATTTTTTGCGTTTGCGTAATCTCGCCACCACTCGTCCGGTGGAAGAAAAACCAGCGGATAAACTTGTTGTAGAATGTTATCCCAAAAATAGGCCGTATGGTTGTTGTATCAATAGAGGTTCAAAGGTTACTATTGTTTCCACTTCAAGTTGCAGCGAGGCGGTAATCGGAAATTTCTCGTATTATCTTGCCATGATTGGAGGGTTCAATTATATAAGCAAAGAAATTGAGTCTGACAGCAAATATCCTGTAACTTATTATAATATCAACGACAGAAATGCTTGTCCCAATCTGCCTCTCTTTCTTAATGATATTGACCGCCTTGCGAAATACGATGACAGTTGGGTTGTTTTTCTGCTTTCGGCCAGTGGAGGTCAGGAACCTGTATATCCAACGCAATTTCACTATATAATAGGTGCACAAAAAGGTGATGAAACTTATAATGACCCGAACATAACAATAAAAGATATTGCCGTCTTCGATGCAATGTACAATGAATTGACAGAAACAATACAATCTCAATTCGGGTTAAATTCAGACAGACACAAATATTATGGTTCATCGCCCAAAAACATAAGCCGCCATATCTGTCAAGGAAGGAAAATCAATGCTTTTACCATAAGGATAGCATGGAGTGTAACATGTTGGGATTATCGCAATACATTAATTTCCAAAGCGATGGCAGATGTGTTCAACAAACATTTTGAACCAGAAGTGCAGAAAGAATATTCATCGGAATTGACCATTCGCAAACCTAAAATGGACTATGGTTACAAATTTTATTCCGACCTGATTAAGAATGAAAAAAGTTAATGATATTTATGCAATTACTCAAACAATTATATCAAATCAACAGTAAGTCGGGGCATGAAGATGAAATCAAACGTTTCGTGCTTCAGTATCTGAAAGGACTGTCTTTGTCTATATATGAAGATAATATCGGCAATCTGTTTATTACCAAAGGAATAGCCGAATATTATCCCTGTATTGCAGCACATTTGGACGAAGTGCATTTTCCTCAGCATAGAAATTTACACGAAATCAATGGAATTGTTTGTGCCACAGATGATAAAAGAAATCGTATAGGTATAGGTGCCGATGATAAAAACGGAATATGGATTGCACTGCAATTACTTCAAAGTGAAGTGCCGCTGAAAGTAGCCTTGTTTGTACAGGAGGAAAAAGACGGTGAGATACCGGGTTGCCGCGGTTCAAAAGCCTGCGATTTACATTTCTTTGATAATGTGAAGTTTGTTGTGCAATGCGACCGCAAGGGTAATAGCGACATCGTTACTTTTAATGAAAAATATAATGTGCGGCTTTGCAACGATGATTTTATTCCCCTTGGTCTGCAACAGAAATATGGCTATAAACCCGTAAACGGCGGAACTACCGATGTTGTTGCCTTACGCAACCGCGGTCTTGCCATTCCCTGCTGCAATATCAGTTGCGGTTATTACAATGCCCACAAGCCCGAAGAATATACCGTGTACAGCCATTTGTTCAAAAGTTGTAATTTTGCAAAAGATATTTTAACTTATTATAGATTAATTGAAAATGAAAAATTTATTTAAAGGTATTTTTCTGAATGACAAATTCATTCTTGCTGTAATTCTGCTCAATTCCTGCATTATTTATATGCAAGTTTCAGGATATGAGAGTTTTACTGTTAGTTTGTCGGATACGATATGTACTTTGATATTTTTGGTGGAAATGATTGTCAAACACAGGGAATATGGATTTAAAGGATATTGGAAAAATGGCTGGAACCGTTTGGACGGGATATTGGTTATATTATCCTTGCCGTCTTTTGTAGAATTGTTTATCCCATTGGAAATGTTCAATTTGTCATTTCTGTTGATATTCCGTTTGTTGAGAGTGTTGAGATTTTTCCGTGTGTTGCATTTCTTTCCTAATTTCAGCAAAATGGTGCAAGGATTTAAAGTGGCCTTGCGGGAGTCGTATGCGATATTGTTAAGTTTCTTTGTCATCATTGTAATATTCGGTTTGTTGAATTGCAGCCTGTTTCGAGAAGCCGACCCTGAACATTTTCAAACGCCACTTCGTTCCATTTATGCTGTATTTCAAATTTGTACGGTAGAAGGCTGGTATGAAATTCCTAATGCGGTAGCGGAATATTATGGGGTATCTTCAATATTGGCCGATATTGTGCGTATCTATTTTTGCATGATTTTGATTTTAGGGGGTATAATAGGTATGTCTTTTATCAATTCCATTTTTGTAGATGCAATGGTTGCCGATAACAATGACGATGTGAAAGCCCAACTTTATGAAATGGAACAAAATATGGAAAGAAACAATAAAAAATAGGAACAAGATATAGAAGATATTAAACAATTGTTAAAAAATAAATAAATTAAGATGGTAGTATTTCTTTGGTTATGGAATTTGGTGTCGCCTATTGTGGTGATATTCGGTTTGTTGTATGCTTGTGAGGATCCGGATACGATTGTCTATGTCCTTGGTGGCATATCATCGGTATTGGGATTGATAGTAGGCTTTGTAGGTTGGGGGGACATGGTGCCGCCTCGTTGGTTTTGGATAAAAAGTAGGGTCTCTTTATTTGGAGGACGTGTGGGAACAGCGATTATTTATGCAATACAATTTTTCTGTCTCCCTGCTTTTATCATGTATTTGATAGAGTATTTCGGATAAGGGAAAGGCTTGGAAATATAAAATTTGTGCGGTATAGAAATATTATTCCCTATACCGCACAAATAAAATTGTCAATATGATTAGTTATTCTTTGACGTAAATTTCTCCGCTTATGGGGTCAACAAAATAATGGTCTATTCTTCTTGGGTCGCCTCCGAAAACGTATAGGGCGTGTCCATAGTCAAATTTTGTCATAGGATAGCGTAGTGTAATATATTTTGTTTCGGCTTTGTATCCGGCGTCCTTGAGCGTTTTTATTGCTTTTTCCAAAGAAATAAATCCGTCAAAGTTAGCAATCCATTTATCTCCCAACCATGGGGTTTTCTCTTGTTTTACGGTAAGGGTAGGTTCTGTACCTTTTTCGAAATCTCGTTCATGGTATATCATGGTTGTTTGTTTTAGGGTGTCGTTCCAGCCTAAATAATAAATGTATTTTACCTTGGAGGCTTTAATTTTAGATGTGGAAAGGTCTGATACTAGACCATTTAGTTCGTATTGTGCCTCAACAAAATGTCCTTCGGCAGCAGGATAGGCTTTGATTACGGTTTGGTAATCTTCCAATAGATAGTCAATGTATTGCTTTTTATCATTTTTCTTACATGAACTGAATACAAATGCTACTACAAATACAGAGAGCAAGACAAATAAAAACTTTTTCATTTTTGATAAATTTTAATTTAGATATTAATTGTTGTAAAAGTATGATTTTTTGTTGTATCTTTGTAGCACAAAATTGATTTGATATGAAAAATAGATATTTACTTTCCGTCATATTGGTATGTTGCAGTATATTCGTTTTTGTTTCATGCAAAAAGGAACCGCACAAAGGAAAATATACGGGTAGTTTTCAGGGGGTGTATCATACAAGTGCAAACAACACAACGACTTTTACTTCATACTATTCGTTTCAAATAGAAAAAAGTACTGCTAAAGAAATAGTTATAGAAGAAATGGAACATCAGACCATATCCACTTTAAAAAAACAGAATGATTCTATTGTTGGTATTATCGGTTTTGGTAATGTTTACAGTCCAACGGGAGCGAAAGGCTTAACCATGAATCTGATAAAAATACGTGGCATAAGTTATTTACAAGGACAAAAAAGTTACATAGAAGGTACTTTTGAGGGTGATGTTTATCTCGAAACGGGCAAAAGTTATTTGTCCACGGGAACATTTGTATTGTCAGAAAAATAACTTCCGGATTACAACCGATAGCTAATGCTTCACATTCTGTTAAGAGTTTAACATTTTGTTGTTATAAAATTCTTTCTTTTCTTTGTCGTTTTTGTCGGAAAAAAATGCTATTTTTGTAAAAATATAGAATTTTAGTTTTGGAACAAATAAATAATTCATACAGCGACAAAAATATCATTACCTTAGAATGGTATAAGCATATTCGTATGCGTCCGGGTATGTATGTAGGTCGTCTTGGAGACGGATCTTCTGCCGATGATGGTATTTATATTCTTCTCAAAGAGGTGATAGACAATTCGATAGATGAGTATCATCAAGGATTTGGACGTAGTATAGAAATAGATATTCAAGAAAATCAGGTGCGAGTGAGGGATTTCGGGCGGGGTATTCCATTGGAAAAGACCATAGATTGTGTTTCCAAAATGAATACCGGAGCAAAATATGATTCCGAAGCGTTTCAACAATCTATAGGTATGAATGGGGTAGGTACCAAAGCGGTAAATGCTTTGTCCAGTTATTTCAAGGTGCAGTCTATCCGAAATGGAAAAACCAAAGTGGCTGAATTTTCGCAAGGTATTCTCACCAACGATTACGAAATAACAGATACGACAGAAGCCAATGGTACAATTATTACATTTATCCCCGACGCAGATGAGGATATTTTCGGCAATTATTCCTTCTATCTTGACTATGTAGAGAAAATGTTGTGGAATTATGCTTTCTTGAACAAGGGCTTGACACTCGTTTGCAACGGAAACAGGTATTATTCCAAAAACGGCTTGTTGGATTTGTTGAATCAAAACCTGTCTGCCGAATCGGCATATCCTATCATACATTTGCAGGAAGGTCAGTTTGAATTGGCTCTTACGCATACCCAAAGAGGAAGCAGTGAAGAATATTTTACCTTTGTCAATGGACAATATACCATACATGGCGGTACGCATCTGCAGGCCTTGCGCGAAGCACTGGTAAAATGTGCCCGTGATTATTTCAAAAAAGATTATGATGCCGCAGATATTCGTCAGTCTATTTGTGCGGCCATGAGTATTCGTATTCAAGAACCGCAGTTTGAAGGACAGACCAAAACAAAATTGGGGTCTAATGACATGAAAAAAGGCGGACCAACAGTTAGATGGTACATCAACGATATGGTTTGCAGATTGTTGGACAACTATCTGCACATGCACCAAGAGGTCGGGGCTATTTGGCAGCAAAAAATTCTTGAAGCCAAAAAAGAAAGGGAAGAAATAGCCGGACTGAAAAAATCATCTAAAGAAAGTGCCAAAAAGACAAGTTTGGTGAACAAGAAATTGAGGGATTGCCATGTGCATTTGACCGATTCCACTCCCAAGGGTGAAGACAAACGTTTGGAAACAATGATTTTTATCACAGAGGGAGAATCTGCATCGGGTTCTATCACCAAATCGCGGAATGCACAATTACAGGCGGTCTTTTCGTTGAGGGGAAAGCCGCTGAATTCTTATGGCAAGCCCAAAAAGATTGTTTATGAAAACGAAGAGTTTAACTTGTTGCAAGCCGCTCTGAATATAGAAAACGGCTTGGAAGGTTTGCGATATAATAAAATTATCATTGCGACCGATGCCGATGATGACGGTATGCATATCCGTTTGTTGCTGATGACTTTTTTCCTGCAGTTTTTCCCCGAACTGATACGCATGGGGCATGTGTATATTTTGCAGACTCCTTTGTTCCGTGTGAGAAACAAACAAGAAACCCTATATTGTTATTCCGAAGAGGAAAAAAATGCTGCCAGCAGACAATTGAAAGGGAAATTGGAAGTTACCCGTTTTAAAGGTTTGGGAGAAATTTCCCCTGATGAGTTCAAGCATTTTATCGGTAAAAATATCAGGTTGGACCCTGTAGTGCTTACCAATTCGCCTATAGCCGATTTGTTGGACTACTATATGGGCAAAAATACTCCTGAAAGACAAGGGTTTATCATAGAAAATCTACAAATAGAAGAAGATATAATTTCTTAATAATGGCAGAAAGAGAACATCAAAACAGTAATTTGAATCCGACAAAATCGCAAATGACAGTTGTCGATAAGGCTATAGAGCAAGAGATTCGCCCTGCCGGTTTTGAGGATTTTGCGGGACAAGAGGATATTATAGAAAATCTGACCATTTTTGTCCGTGCTGCCAAATTGCGTGGTGAAAGTTTGGACCATGTGTTGTTTCATGGACCTCCCGGGTTGGGCAAAACCACACTTTCGTATATTATCGCCAAAGAAATGGGGGTGAACATAAGGGTAACCTCAGGGCCGGTGATAGACAAACCGGGCGATTTGGCGGGTTTGCTCACCAATCTGGAACCCAATGATGTCCTTTTCATTGATGAAATACACAGGTTGTCTTCGGTGGTGGAAGAATATTTGTATTCTGCCATGGAGGATAGAAAAATAGATATTGTCATAGAATCCGGTCCCAATGCCCGTACGGTGCAAATAGGCTTGAATCCGTTTACTTTGGTAGGAGCCACTACCCGCTCCGGTTTGCTGACAGCACCGTTGTTGTCCCGATTCGGCATTAAATTCAGATTGAATTATTATAATACGGAAACATTAAAGCGTATTATTATTCGCTCTGCCACTATTCTCAACACAAAGATAGATGATGATGCCGCTACAGAGATAGCACGGCGAAGCCGTGGAACTCCACGTATTGCCAATGGGCTATTGCGGCGGGTACGCGATTTTGCACAAGTAAAAGGCAATGGCATAAATGAAATAATAGATTTGGATATAGCACGCTATAGCCTAAATAAACTCAATGTGGATTCTCATGGTTTGGACGAAATGGACAATCGTATATTGGGCTGTATTATCAATAAGTTCAAGGGAGGTCCTGTCGGCATAAATACGATAGCCACGGCAGTGGGTGAAGATGCCGGTACCATAGAAGAGGTGTATGAACCGTTTTTGATACAAGAAGGCTTTTTAGTGCGAACCCCAAGAGGCAGAGAAGTTACCCCTGCCGCTTATGAACATTTGGGTATAGCAAAGCAAGGGGGTGAAGTGGGAAGTTTGTTTGATTAAAGAAGAAAAACAATGGCGATAAAAAAACATATACCGAATTGTATTACTTTACTTAATTTGTTTTGTGGGACTGCTGCCATATTGTTAGCGGTAAATGGGATGCTTGAGCGTTCCGCTTTTATGATTTTTCTCGCTGCTGTTTTTGATTTTTTTGACGGCTTGGCGGCGAGAGCCTTACATGTGAAATCAGATATAGGCAAAGAATTGGATTCATTGTCCGATATAGTGTCGTTTGGAGTAGCACCAGCGTTTATTATGTATCAAATGTTGTCTGTGTCATCGGATTATACAACTCAAATTTGGGACATTCGGATAGTGCCGTTTGTTGTTAGTGCTGTGTATCCTTGTTGTGCGGCTTTGCGATTGGCCAAATTTAATCTTGATACGACACAAACGGAGATGTTTCATGGTTTGCCGGTGCCGGCGGCTGCTTTTGTGATACTTTCTTTGCAATTTTATAATGTAGGGGCTTATGCAGCAAGTATTTATACTGCTATTGTTATATTGCTTTGTTTTGCAATGCTGTCGCAATTTCCCTTGTTGTCATTAAAGTTTAAGAATTTGACAATAAAAGAGAATATTTTTCGTTACGCACTAATAGGAATAAGTTTAATATTAATTATATGTTTACAAATAAGGGCAATTTTGTTTATCATGATGACCTATTTCATATTGTCCATTATTTATAACATAATTTATCATAAGAAAAAATGAAGAAAAGTTATATATTATTGATTCTTTTAGCATTAATGTGCAGTTCGTGCAAGGTTTTTATGCCGACAAGGTTAGTCCATGCAAAAAAATCGGATTTAAGTCCCATTCCGCAAGATGAAGATAGATTTGCCATATACCGTATTGCTCCAAATGATGTTTTGTCTTTGGCGGTTTATGTCCAAAACGGCGAAAATATTTTTGAACACAGCGAAGGCGGTAGTAGTAATAACAACAATAATAAAAATGCTTATGATTTGACGGTGGATTATGACGGTACGCTGAAAGTGCCGGGACTTAGAAAAGAAGATTCTACCAAACGTATCTACGTAGCAGGATTAACCATACAAGAATTGGAAGATTGGTTGGAAATAGAATATTCCAAATATATGAATTCTCCGATGGTAATCATAACCGGCAATCATCAAGTGTATGTTTTTCAAGGAGAAGATGGCAATAAAGCCAAATTGATTACTTTAAGAAAACCCTATACTACAGTTTTTGAGGCTCTTGCAGAAGCCGGTGGTATTAGCGACGGAAAAGGGTATAATATTAAGGTGATTCGTGGAAATTTAAGAAATCCGACTGTTTATAAAGTTGATTTGTCAACCATACAAGGATTAAGAGAAACAAATCTGACCGTTCAGGCTAACGATATTATTTATGTCGAACCGCGTTTGAAACCTGTTTCAAGATTCTTGAAAGAAGCCAGCCCTTATATTACTTTGGGAAACACTATCTTATCCATTATCAATACGGTTGAGATTTTTAAACGTACAAGATAAAAACAATTCTGATGAAACAAGATATTCCAAAAATAAATTCGAAATTCAATTTTCGTATCATTGCGTTATTGCTGAAACAATGTTGGTATGTATTACCCTTGTTATTATTGCTTAGTTTGTCCATAGCCTTTTTGTATCTTCGCTATAAGATACCTGTTTATACGGCAAGTACAACTATACAAACCGCAGAAGATGAGCCGTCTTCGTTGGCTGCATCTGCTTTTGAAAGCAGTTTTAATCTTGAAAAGGACAATAATGTTTCAATAATCAATGTGTTGTCTTCAAGGTATTTTTTAGAAAAAGCCTTGGCTGCATTGAATTTACAAACGGAATATTATCAATACGGAACAATTATTGATACGGAAGTATATCCCAACCAAGTTTTTCAGGTTATATTTGATTCAACACACCAACAACCTGTTGGAGAGAAAGTTTATATTGATTTTTTAGAGAAGAACGCCATTAGAATCTATACCAAGAAAAACGAAGCCCAACGAGTGTTTTCTTATCAGACAACCATATCAAATCCGAATGTAAAACTTACCTCTCCGTATTTTTCTTTTACCTTTCATTTAAATACAAGTTTGGATAATCTTGTCGGGCAAACTTATTATGTTATCTATCGTTCGCAAGAAGAGATAAACGAAACTTATATCCGTAATATTACGATAACTCCGTCTGCCGTATATAAGAATGGT
>JAFZUH010000124.1 GCA_017618435.1 Bacteroidales bacterium
AGTTTAAGCAAAAAAACGAGACTTTCATTACCTTAACCGAAGAATACCAGAAAGACGAACAAAAATTATCTGACCTTCTCCAAACAATGGAAGCCAAAAGAAATACCCAAGAACAAGCCAACACAATACTTCAACTACTTTTTTTACAACAAAAAAACAAATATCCTTTTGTCAGAAAAAATGAACTTTTGCAACAGAAATCGGTTACAGAAAGCCGTATTTCATCATTGATACTCAAAAAAATATTTGTAGCCCAATCGTTGCCTGTCAGTCGCTTGCCCCGTTTCAAAAGCATAGCCTCCCCCGATAACATAGAACTCACTCCCATGCAAAATGAGGCTTTTAACCAAATCTGCAATAGTTTTGTTAATGACAAAAAAGTTTTATTGCATGGCGTAACAGGCAGCGGAAAAACAGAAATATACATCAAACTCATACAACAAACTATCAGCAAAGGTCAACAAGTACTTTATCTGCTTCCTGAAATTGCCCTTACAGAACAAATAATCAATCGTTTGCGATATTATTTCGGCGAAAAAGTCGGAGTATATCACTCTAAATACAATGTTTTGCAACGTGCTGAAATTTGGAACAATTTAAACAGCGGAATTGGAGAACAATTTCAAATTATTTTAGGGGCGAGGTCTGCTATTTTTCTACCATTCAACAAATTAGGATTAATTATAATTGATGAAGAACATGACAACTCGTATAAACAATACGAACCGTCTCCCCGCTACAATGCACGAGATACGGCCATCATGTTAGCCAACTTCCATCAAGCCAACTTGTTATTGGGAACAGCAACCCCCGCTGTGGAAACATATTACAACACACTCGTTGGGAAATACGACTATGTATCATTAACCGAACGTTACAAGGGCTTACAATTACCGAATATCGAACTGGTGGACATAAAAAAGGCTAAATTCAAAGGCGAAATGCAGGAACACTTTAGTCATCATTTGCTTACATCTATAGAACAAGCCTTGGCAGCAAACGAACAAGTGATTCTATTTCAAAACAGAAGAGGCTTTGCTCCGCACATCGAATGTCCGACTTGTGGTTATATACCTCATTGCAAGAACTGCGATGTTACGCTCACTTTTCACAAACATGACAGACAACTTCGGTGCCATTACTGTGGATTTTCTCAAAAAATAATTGATACCTGCCCCAATTGCAATACACCTGCTCTCGAATTGAAAGGATTTGGAACAGAAAGAATTGAAGAAGAATTGGGCAAAATTTTCCCCGACATACGTATTGACCGTTTGGATTACGATTCTACACGTAACAAAAACTCTTTTCAGCAAATCATTCATAACTTCGAAAATGGAAAAACCAATATTTTAGTAGGCACGCAAATGATAACCAAAGGTTTGGACTTTGACAATGTGTCATTAGTGGGTGTTTTGAATGCTGACAACATGCTCAATTATCCTGATTTTAGAGCTTTTGAAAGGGCTTTTCAATTGCTAATGCAAGTAAGTGGACGGGCTGGAAGAAAAAACAAACAAGGCAAAGTGATTATTCAAACGAACAATCCACAACACGACATTTTCAAATACCTTCAAAATTACGATAATCAGATTGTTATAAACAGACTATTAAATGAACGCAAACAATTTTATTATCCACCTTATTGCAGAATTGTGAAAATATGTTTGCAGCACAAAGACCTTTCCCTATTAAATAATATTGCAACAGATTATGTTGCTTTGTTGAGGCAATATGTTCACACACCCATTTTCGGTCCGGAAGATGCTCTTATTCCCAAGATAAAAAATATGTTCAGAAAAGAAATTTTAATAAAATTGCCCATTGACAGAAAACTATCTATAAATAAAAAATCAATTGTTGATTGTTGGGAAGAAATGAAAAAACGTAAGCGTTGTTCTTCTGTATTTTACATTGTAGATGTAGACCCATATTAATTTTTTTTGTTTTTTTTAAGAAAAATCTCTTTTGATAAGAAAAAAAATTGTACCTTTGCAAACTAATTTTGATATAGATAAAAAATAAGTTAAAAACACATTAAGAATGGCAAATCATAAGTCACAATTTAAAAGAATAAGACAAAACGAAAAAAGACGTTTGGAAAACAGATATTGGAATCGTACCATGAGAAATTCTATCAAGAAAATCCGCATGACACATGATGTAAAAGAAGCATCTGCCAATTTACCTAAAGTAATTTCTTTGATAGACAAAGTTGCAAAAAAGGGTATTATTCACAAAAACAAAGCCGCTAATTTAAAATCTGGCTTAATGATAAAAATTAACAAAATGGCATCTTAATTGAATGCCGTTTCTTTTGAAAATTTTCATTATATATGATTTATAATTAGATGAGATTTATCTCATCTTTTTATTTTTTTGTCCTATGAAAACACTTAACGAAATTATGCGAGAGTTATACTACAAAAAAGAAACATTTTTTGTAGATATGTTCGGGAAAATCAAATCTAATCAAACCACTCTATATGCTGACCGAAACAACTGCAGGAATAGACACCATATAGAAAAATGGTTGGCCGTGAATGATTTGATTAATATTGCCTGCTATCTCAACAAAGATTGGCAACCGGATTGGAACAATACAAAAGAAGATAAATTTATTATTACTTTGCAGGACAATCAATGGCAAGCCCAAAAAGTGGAAC
>JAFZUH010000013.1 GCA_017618435.1 Bacteroidales bacterium
AAAATGATATTATTTATGAAATTTCAAAATCATCTTTCTTTTTATTGAATGGTTGCCGTCAAATTTTCGTCCGGTACATTTTCGCTTTCTATTTTTATAATAGGCATTTCAAAGAAAAGCATAGCTTTGTTAAGTACATCTTGAGGTGAACCGTAGGGAACAAACAAGGGATCTTTGTCTTTTTGTAAGATAATAAATCCTTTGTCGGTTGTGGAAATAAAATTGGATATATCCACAATATCCACTTCTTCGCCTTGATAATTGTAGATGGATACTTTGTCAAAATCAGAGTAAACTTCTTTAAACAAAATATCCAAAGACTCTATGTTTTCTTGAATAGTAATGGCATTCCATATCCATTCATCGTCCAAAGGATTTAATAATTTTTCCTTGTCGGCAAACATCACAATTGCCTTGTAATCAATGTTAAAAATGTTTTTTTCTACATAGACAAAAGTGCCATTGTCTGCTATATAATATTCGTCTTCTGTTTTTTTCGACACACTTTTGCCCGATTCGTAGCCTTCATCTGACAAAGAATAGAGTTTGTCGTATTGTTTGGTTATAATAATGCGGTATTCTTCATCAATACTCGCTTGCCAATATTCACTTTCTACATATTTTGTTTTTTCTGTCCCTACATTGCAGGCAATAGGAATAAGGTCTATAAATTTTTCATTTTCAGCAACCGTAACCAATAGTTTAAGGTAAGGTTCGCCTTCGTTGGTAATAAGCCAAATATCAAAGTCGGAAGAAAAACTTTCTATTTCGCATTCAGCAATCCAATTCTCGGAAATGTTGATTTTTGTGAAGAATTTTTTATCAAATATTTTCAATTGCTTGATAATAAAACTGCTTTGATTATCATCCAATACTTTTGTGTTTTCATTTTGGGCATTCCCGCAAGTAATGGTTGCTGGTAATTGTTGTACGTTTAGTATAATTTCTTCCACTTCGGTATTTGAAGAATGACATGCAACCAATAATAACATTATCAAACTAAAAAATAATATTTTATTTTTCATTTTATCCGTTTTTTTTAATCGTGCAAAGATATAAAAAAAATGGAATGGGAGAATATGCGGGGCAATAAATCAATATATTTTACGTATTAATATATTGTATATAGCATTGTATGAGTAAAAAAATCATATTTATTTATATATTTCTTTTTGTTTTTTTTCCAATATTAAAAGGGCAAAATTTGGCAAAAATATATGGAACCGTAACTGATTTGGCAGATAGTCCCATTGAAAATGCAACTGTTGTTGTAAAGGGAAATGTGTCACTGGGTACCGCTACGAATGTCAATGGCCGTTTTGATTTGCTTATCCCTCATGACAAAGATTTGGTTATAGAAATATCTTGTGTAGGTTATGAATCGGTAGAACAAACCGTTAACGTACCCAAAGGCAAACGCAAAGAGTTTAATTTTCAACTGAAAGAATCCGTTACGCATATTCATGCTTTTACCCTTGACGAACGATATGCAATAGACAATGAGGATTTGAAAACTATCAATCCCAAAGTATTGACACATATTCCCGGAACCAATGTCGGGGTGGAAAGTTTGGTTAAATCTGCCGGTTTGGGGGTCTTTGCCAACAATGAATTGACTTCACAATACAATGTAAGAGGAGGCAACTATGATGAAAATCTTATATATCTAAATGGTATAGAGGTATTCCGTCCTTTTTTGATTCGTTCCGGCAATCAAGAGGGTTTGAGTTTTATCAATCCGGATTTGGTTTCTGCCGTTCATTTTTCTTCGGGTGGTTTTGACGCATGTTACGGAGACAAAATGTCTTCTGTGTTGAATGTAAAATACAAAACACCGACCCGTTGGGCGGGTAGTTTGTCCGGTAGCTTGCGAGGTGCAAGCGGACATTTGGAGGGTGTGTCCAAAGATAAAAAGTTGTCGTTTCTTTTAGGTGTTCGTTATCAATCGAATGCTTCTGTGTTCAAAAAAACACAAGATTCGGGGTTTTATAGACCCAATTTTTGGGACGGACAATTCTTTTTGAATTATACGCCCAACAAAAAATGGACAATTTCTCTGTTCGGCAATTATGCAAACAATATCTACAAGTTCCGACCTGCAAGCCGAAATACGATTATGGGGGCGATGAACAACGCCAAAAGTTTGACCATTTATTTTGAAGGTCAGGAAGTTGATGCCTATCAAACCATATATTCTTCTTTATTGACAAAATACAGGGTAGATTCCAATCATACTTTTTCTTTTAGTGTGGCCTATTTTAACTCAACTGAAAAAGAAACTTTTGATATTTTGAGCGAATACTATCTGTCGGATGTGAATAGTTCTTTCGGAAGCAATGATTTTGGTGAACGCTATAATTCGCGTTCGGTCGGGTCTGATTTGCATCATGGGCGTAATTTTTTGGTGTCAGATATTTTCTATGGAGGTTTCAATGGCGAACATCATTTGCCGAAACGGAATACTTTGTCTTGGGGTGTGAAATTTCAGGGGGAATTTATTGCTGATAAATTAACAGAATGGCGTGCCATCGATTCTTCCGGATATACGCTTCCCTTTCAATTGAGTACACCGGGTGATTCTGTCGCTATCGGTGATTCGCTTAGGTTATTTGCCCTTGATGATAATACCTTAAAAGTGAATAACACTTTGGCAACCTTTCGTTTGACAGGTTTTGTGATGGACAAATGGCAGTTTGGAAAAGACAAGCATCTTTTTACTTTGGTGGGAGGCCTACGATTCGGTTTTTGGTCGTTTAACAAAGAGTTTTTGTTTTGTCCAAGGCTACGCTTGGTATATATGCCCCAACATTTAAAACATGATATTTCGTTTTACTTGGCTACGGGCATGTATGCCCAGCCTCCTGTTTATAAGGAAATGCGACAAAAAGACGGTTCATTGAATGAGCATATCAAGTCCCAATTGTCCTATCATTTTATTACGGGTTTAAATTTGGCATTTGAGATTGCCCGCCGTCCGTTTCAATTTTCCGTGGAGGTTTATTACAAGTATTTGGATAACATAATCACATATAGTGTTGATAACGTTAGGATTACGTATTCTGGTAGAAACGATGCCGTTGGTTATGCGGTAGGAATAGACGCAAAATTGAGCGGTGAAATTGTCCACAATTTGGAATCTTGGTTGTCTGTTTCCTTAATGAAAAGTATGGAAAGTATAGACCATGAAGTTTATACGCCGCGGCCTACCGACCAACGGTTTAGTGTCAATTTGTTTTTCCAAGACAGAATTCCCCGTTTGCCGATGATAAAAGCACATCTCAATTTGGTATATGCAACGCCTTTGCCGTATAGTTTTAAGGATAAAAGGGTATATGACAGACGTTCAAAGGCTTATTTCCGGACTGATTTGGGAATTTCTTGGCAGTTTTTGAATCAGGCAACGCATGTAGGTAAAAAAAATCCGTTCAAATTTATCAATGCCGCTTTTTTGTCGTTTGAAATTACCAATCTCTTCAATTATTATAATGTATTGTCTTATCTGTGGATTTCAGATATTGACAATCAGTATTATGCTATGCCTAATTATATGTTGCCCAGAATGTTTAATCTAAAATTGCGTTTTGAATTTTAAAAAGGGGATATGCTAAAGGAATATTGTAAAAAAAATACAACAAAAATATTCAATGATATTTTTTTTTGTTGTACTTTTGCATCAAATTTGAACAATTATTAAAAAATAATAAAATTTAGTACTAATTTAAAATTTATCAAAAAATGAAAAAATTATTTTTATCAACAATCGCGTTAGCAATGGTTTTTGCTTTTACAAGTTGTAAAGACGATGTAACTCCTCCTGAAATTACATTGCCTACAGATGCATCTGTTCCAGTATTCCAATTGGGAGACAAAACGGCTGCTCTTAATGGTGTTACCGCAAAAGACAAAAAAGACGGTGATGTTACCGCAAATCTTGGTGTAGAAGGTTTGGAATATGTAGATTCAGCCGCTACATTGATTTATAGCGTAAGTGATGAAGCCGCTAATATGGCTGTTGCAAATAGAGTGGCAACTATCTCTGCAGAAAAATTATTCGGCAATTATGGTGTAAGTGAAATCGTAGTAGGTGGAAGTGGTAATCCTGACACCTATAATGTAACAGTTGGGGCTTCTCAAGTAAAAGGTAAAGCCGCTTTGATTATAGATAATTTTTATGAATCATGGCAAGTAACCTTTGTTGGAAAAGCAGGTGAAGCAACATTGGAGATGATACCTTTTACTGTACAGGATGGTCGAGCAACAGTATCTGGCAAATGTACTTATAGCAACAATGGAACTTATACTTTGGTAAAGGCTACATGGAAAATTGCTGAAGCAAATCAACCGGACATTGAAATGGAAACAACTTATACAGCAAGATAAAAGTATAGATTCAATAAAAAAAGGTCGTTCAAATGAACGACCTTTTTTGTTGTCCTACTAGGATTCGAACCCAGACAAACAGAACCAGAATCTGCTGTGCTACCATTACACAATAGGACAAATTTGAGTTGCAAAAGTACAAAAAAATAATATACAAATTTCATTTTTTTTATTTTTTATTTATATCTTTGTAAAAAAAGAGTTTACCAATGAAAAATATAGTTGTTTTTATCTTATTTTTGTTTGTGGAAGGGGTATTAAACGCACAAATTTACGGTTGCACCGATACTCGGGCAAATAATTTTAATCCGCAAGCCCGTATCAACGATGGTACTTGCACGTATGATATTACAACTGTTACTCCCTTTTATACCAACAACTTGCCTGTGCAATTGAATGGCACTTCAGGACTTGTATTTTTTGGAAACAAATTGTTTACCCACAAC
>JAFZUH010000125.1 GCA_017618435.1 Bacteroidales bacterium
ATAAAAAATAATATTAATGACTACACAAGTAAAAAACAACGGAAAATTAGTGGCAATTATCGCAATGATGTTTCTTTTTGCGATGATTTCGTTTGTAACCAATATGGCGGCACCATTTGGTACCATCTGGAAATATCAATACGAATGGGGCGGCATGGTCGGCAATTTTATGAATTTTGCTGCCTATTTGTTCATGGGTATTCCTGCTGGCATGATGATAACTAAAATAGGTTACAAAAAAACGGCATTGGTGGCATTGGCTCTTGGTTTTGCCGGCATTGCGGTGCAATATTGTTCCAGCTTTATGGATATGAATGCAATGAGTGCGTATATTGTGTATTTGTTTGGGGCATTTATATGCGGTTTTTGTGTATGTATTCTCAATACTGTTGTCAATCCCATGCTTAATTTGCTTGGCGGTGGCGGAAAAAAAGGCAATCAGTTGATACAAATTGGAGGTTCTTTCAATTCGCTCGTGGCAACGCTTACTCCCATGTTGGCAGGTGCTATGATTGGCGAAATTACCAAAACAACATCGTTGGGAAATGTTGCCCCCTTGTTATTAATAGCCATGGCTATATTTGCCATATCGTTTGTTATTATCTGTTTTACTAATATAAGTGAACCCGACACCGTTAAGACCAATGTATGGGAAGGTGTTAAAGGGGCATTAGGATACAAACATCTCGTGTTGGGTATTATTGCCATTTTTTTCTATGTCGGTATAGAAGTGGGCATACCGGGGCAGTTGTTGTTTTATCTCAGCGAGCCTGTTGATAAAGGCGGTGTGCTGGGTAGTATGGCTATTGCCGGCGGTATTGCGGGCATATATTGGTTGCTGATGTTGGTAGGACGGTTCACGAGTGCATTTATTAGCGGAAAAGTTTCTTCGCGTGTGCAATTGGTGGCAACATCAACTTTGGCAATAGTATTGCTTTTGATTGCCATTCTTATGCCTGAAACTGTTACCATGTCACTTAAAGGAGCCGTTGTTCCCACCAAAGTTTTGTTTATCATTCTTTGCGGGTTGTGTACTTCTGTTATGTGGGGAGTTATATTCAATTTGGCTACCGAAGGTTTAGGTAAATATACGGCTTCGGCTTCGGGCTTGTTCATGACAATGGTTGTTGGTGGCGGAATAATGCCGCTCATTCAAAATCTTATGGCAACAAGAGTAGGGGATATACAAAGTTATTGGTTGGTGGTATGTATGCTTGTCTTTTTGTTGTTCTACGGGTTGGTAGGGAGCAGACCGTCAACAGATAGGGGAAACGCCCGATAGGACTGTATGCGGTCTTTTTCAAAACATGGCGGAACGTATTTGTTTCAGCCGTGTCGGTGAGCGGTTCATTAATTTTTTGTACTTTTGTATGGTGAGACAAAATAGTAATCATAATAAATAAGATATAATCATGAAAGATACACATCGTTTTTTGGCATTTGATTGCGGGGCAACCAGCGGACGGGCTGTGCTTGCAACCTTTAACAAGGGGACATTCAATATGGAGGAAATTTACCGTTTTCCCAACCAAACTCTTGAAATCGGCGGTAAATTGTATTGGAACGTCTATAATATTTACGAACATTTTCTCAAATGTCTTTCCGACCTTGGACACAAAGGCATACAATTGGATTCTATCGGCATAGATACGTGGGGGGTGGATTTCGGCTGTATTGCACAAGACGGTTCGCTGTTGGGGTTGCCACGTGCTTATCGCGATACGTATACCGATGGCGTGCCTCAAAAAGTGTTTGAAACAATTCCTTTGGAAGAATTGTACGCCATTACGGGCATTCAGATTATGAACTTCAACACCATATTCCAGTTATATGCCCAAAAACAGGAACAATTTGCAGCGTTGAACCACGCCAAACATATTTTGTTTATGCCCGATTTGTTGTCTTATATGCTTACGGGCAAAATGATTTGCGAATATACAGACGCTTCCACCTCGGGAATGATGAACCAGCAGTCACGCAATTTTGAAAAATCTTTGTTGGAACGTTTGGGCGTAGATGCTTCTCTTTTGTTGCCGATAACACAACCCGGCACGCAAATAGGCACCTTGCAAAAACACATTGCCCAAACAACAGGATTGGGAGAAGTCCCCGTTATCGCCATTGCCGGACACGATACCGCTTCGGCAATTGTGGCAGTGCCTGCGGCTAACGGGCAATTTGCTTATTTGAGTTCCGGAACGTGGAGCCTGATGGCCATAGAAACACCCCAACCTATTATCAATGAAAAATCGGCAAAACTGAATTTCACCAACGAAGGCGGCATTGAAGGTACCACACGATTCCTCAAAAATATCACCGGTATGTGGCTGGTGGAACAATGCAAAAAAATATGGACGGCACAAGGCCGAAACTATACCTATCCCGAAATGGTGGCTATGGCCAAAGAGGCCGCCGGTTACAAAGGGCGTATCAATCCGGACGACCCTCGCTTTGCTAACCCTGAAAATATGGAAAAGGAAATTCAACTTGCTCTCGCACAAAAAGGCGAACCGGCTCCGAAAAACGACGCCGAAATGCTCAGTTGCATTTATCACAGTTTGGCCGACAGATACAAGGATATTTTGGATATGTTGCAAGATTTTGCTCCTTTCAAAATTGAAAAACTGCACATTATCGGCGGCGGTTCCGCCAACAATCTGCTCAACCAATGGACTGCCAACGCTATCGGTATGCCCGTGGTTGCCGGGCCAGTCGAAGCAACTGCCATCGGTAATGTGATGATGCAGGCCAAAACTTTGGGCTTGGTCAGCGACAGATGGGAAATCCGAAAATTGATTGCTAAAACTTTTCAGGTGCAAACCTTCTATCCCGAAAAATAGTGGGGTAGACATAACACATAAAATATAAATAATGTAGAGACGTGTTCCGATACGTCTCTTTTTTTGTGTCCCGCACCCATTTTCAGGTGAAATTTTCCTCACCCCAGACCCCTCTCCACATTGGAGAGGGGGGCATTCGCTTTGCGATATATATTTTTTTGTAGGGCTGTCGTATTACGGCAGCCGTTGTTTTGTTTTTTTCATTTCTC
>JAFZUH010000126.1 GCA_017618435.1 Bacteroidales bacterium
CATTTCACTATTTGCACAAAAAAATTATCCTTGTGAAATAGATTTGTCTTCCAAAGCCGAAAAACTATATAAACAAGGAAAAAAAGCACAAGATAAGGGTGAAAATGACAAGGCGACCGCTTTGTTCAAAGCGGCAATTGAAGAACAAGACGATTGGGTGCCTCCATATTATAGTTTAGCCATGCAAACTATCAGAAAAATAGAACGTAGCGAAGAAAAATCAACACCAATGATGCAAACTGCGATCAATTATTTTGAAAAAGTTGTCAATATTTGCCCTGAATACAACCATGAAGCCTATCTTCATCTTGGCAAATTATATTATTCCATTGAAAATTATAGTCAAGCAGTCAAATATTTGGAGATATTTATAGAAGACCCCGATAAAATAAAAAAAACAACTCAATATGATGAAGCCGAATGGTTTTTGAGTTATTCCAAAGTTTATGAAAAATTATACGGAAATCCTGTGCCCTACTCTCCACGACCTGTCGCTGGACTATCTACTGCTAACGATGAATATTTGGCAAGACTGTCCCCAGATGAAGAATATATGCTTTATTCCCGCAGAACAATAGAAACATCAAACAACAAAGCCCTTTATTCATCAAACAAAGTTAAAGAAACATTTACAATTAGCCAACGTATTGAAGGTGATAGTTTTACTGTGGGGAATCCTATGCCCAGTCCACCTTTTAATATTACAGGCAATGAAGGAAGTCCTACTATCACACTGGACAACAAGTATTTGGTATTTACCCGTTGTGCCAATATACCTATAGGAGAAAGGCAAGAAACATATTATAATTGCGATTTATACTATTCTGAATATATAAACGGCGAATGGACTACAGCAAAAAATATGGGTAATCTTATCAACAGAAAAGACTCATGGGAATCACAAGCAAGCATTTCTCCTGATGGACAAATTTTATTTTTTGCCAGCGACCGTCCCGGTGGTACAGGTGAAAATTACAATACCGACATTTATTTTTCACTTAGAGATGCCAATGGCAATTGGCAAAAAGCACAAAATTTAGGACCAATTATCAACACACCCGGCAACGAACGTTCTCCATTTATACATAGTGACGGTAAAACGCTCTATTTTTCTTCCAATGGACATGTGGGAATTGGCGGATATGATGTTTTTCTTTCCCGCCAATCAGATGCAGGCACATGGCAAAAACCAATCAACATTGGCTACCCTATTAATTCAGAAAAAGACGAAGTTGGTATGTTTATCAATACCTTGGGAGATAAAGCCTATTTTTCAACAAATGCAATCAGCGGGAATTACGATATTTGTCAGTTTGATCTATATCCGGAAGCCCGTCCCCAATCGGTTATGCTAATCAAAGGTAAAATCAACAACATATCCAAAGAAACTGAAGAATCCCAACCTGTGATTGAATTGAAAAACCTAAATAACAAAACATCTCAACAAATTCATATCAATGAAGATAATGGAAAATATGCTGTCATTATCAAAGATACAACTACTGACCATTTGCTCACCGTTAAACAAAAAGGATATGTATATGAAGCAAAATATATTAGTGCAAAAATGATTGTTGATTCCAGCCAAAGCATTAATAATGTGGATTTTTCCATGCAAAGTATAGAAAAAGGTGAAGCATACAAAATCAATGACATCAATTTTGCAACCAACTCTTACGAACTTACACAAGCCTCATCGCTTGTTTTAGAGGTTTTAATTGAATTTTTGCAAGACAATCCAACTATTAATATTGAAATACAAGGACATACAGACAATATAGGAAAAAGAGAAGAC
>JAFZUH010000127.1 GCA_017618435.1 Bacteroidales bacterium
TGCTGTCTGTTGATTGCCTCGCCTATACCGATAATTCTATCCACTTTTTTCTTTCTCAGCAAATCGGCAATACCTGCATACAAATCTTTTTCCGCCTGCCTGCTTTGCAGAATATCAGAAATAATCACCGTCTTTTTTTTATACTGCTTTTGGTTGTCCATCAAATCAATGGCTATTTGCAATGAATTGATGTCTGAATTGTAAGTATCATTTATAATCAAACAATTATTAATACCATATTTTATTTCCAACCGCATAGAAACAGATATCAGTTTGGCAATTCTTTGATTTATCACTTCGTTTTTGTATCCCAGCAATAACATTGTCAACCAACAATGAATGGCATTTTCTATCGCTGCCGCATCGGTAAAAGGTATGGATATATGTATTTTATCACCTTTATACAAGGCCGACATCCTTGTTTCTTTCGCTTGAACATCGATGTCTGAAATAAACAAATCCACATTTGTCTTCTTCCTACTCCAAGTAAACAAACGCACACTTGTTGTCCATTGCGTATTTTTCAACACATTGTCAATCGTATCATGGTCGGCACAATATATCAAAGTTCCAACGGCGGTAAATAATTGCAACTTCTCATTTATTTTTTGAGCCATATTTTCAAAGGCTCCATCGTGTGCCGTACCTATATTAGTAAATATGCCTATTGTTGGTTGGATAATTTTTTGCAAAGCCTCCATTTCATTAGGCTGCGACATGCCTGCTTCAAAAATTCCCAACTGGTCTCCTTCTTTGAGTGTCCAAACCGACAAAGGTACTCCTATTTGGGAATTGAAACTATTGGGGCTATAGGCAATTGTATAATCTTCACACAACAATTGACACAACCATTCTTTCACGGCTGTTTTGCCATTGCTGCCAGTTATGCCTATTATCGGAATTGAAAATTGTTGTCTGTGATAGGCAACTAACTGTTGCATTGCAGACAAAGTATTATCAACAATAATAAAATTGGCTTGAGGATAGTTGACTATTTGATGTTCAAATTCTTTTTGTACGACAAAATTATTCACTCCTTTTGCCAATGCTTCTGCAATATACTTGTGTCCATTGTTTTTAGAAGTAACCAGTGCGAAAAACAAGGGATTGTTTTTCCCTTGCAAATTACGGCTGTCATACACCAAATCACCAATTTCGGTTATTTTGTCTGTATTGGCGATTAGTTTTCCATGTGTAATTTCAGCAATAAGAGAAATGGGATACATTTTATATTAATATATACAAAATCTAATCTTGGTCAATATGCCTGCTTCTGTTTCGACAAATGTCACAAGCCAAATAAATGGCCTGTCGTAATGATTCTTCAGAAGCACAATCTTTTCCAACTATATCGTACGCTGTTCCGTGTGCCGGCGATGTTCTGACAATGGGCAACCCTGCCGTAAAATTCACTCCTTCTCCATAAGAAAGTAATTTGAATGGAAGCATCGCTTGGTCGTGATACATCGCCAATATTGCATCGTATTTTCTATACTCATTGTTGGCAAAGAACCCATCGGCAGCATAAGGTCCAAAGGCATATATCCCTTCATTAAAACATTCTTCAATAGCAGGGAGGATTATTTGCTTTTCTTCTTGCCCGAATGCTCCATTTTCCCCCGCATGAGGATTCAATGACAAAACGGCAATACGCGGATTGGTAACCACAAAATCTTGACGCAAACTTTTATTCAAAACATTCAGTTTGCGTTTTATCAAATCTTTATTCAACATACTTGGCACATCTGACAATGCACAATGCGTGGTAACAGTTCCTATACGCAGATTATCATGAACCATCAACATCAAAACATCTTTGGTATTGCATATTTTAGAGAAATATTCTGTATGACCGACAAAATCCGCATCGTGCATACGCACACTGTTTTTGTTGATAGGTGCGGTTACAATGGCATCGATATTTCCTTTCAAAATATCTTCTTTGGCCATATTCAATGCATCTAAAGATACCTTACCTGCAATGGCCGTACTTTGTCCCAAATCTACTTTTATATCATCGGAAGTGATATTTATCATATTCACTTTTTGCTGTACTGCATTGGCGGCTTGTTTCACCATATTGAATTTAAAATCAGCACAACCTTTCATCAACTTACGGTGATACGATGCAACTTTGGAGGAACCATATACCAAAAGTGTACACAACTCTGACAATCTTGCATCTAATAATGCTTTTGTAATAATCTCATATCCAATACCATTTGTATCACCATGAGTAATACCTATTTTTAACATTTTATCTGCCATATTCTTTCTTTTTATAGTTGCAATTGCTGCAAAGATAACATTTTTTAGTCTATATCTGTTTAACTTCGTCTTAACTTATGCCAATCAGAGGCGTCCCACGATTGAAATTTAAGAATATCTTGTATAGTAGTAATAATCATTAAAAAAATTTTCAAATCATTATCTGCAAACCATTTCAAGGCATCAACATCTTGCCGACAAGCGGCGGCAAATTTGCTTAAAAAATCCAAACGATAACGTTCCAGCCAAGCTATTGCATTATCCTCCCCGTCAATGGCATTGCTCAAAATGCCAAATTCAGGAAAGCCATTGTTCAAGAGCCAATACAAAGCATCTGTATCGGAATGAATGGCCGCCGATAATGCAGCCAATTCAGGAAAACCGCTATCAATAAAAATTTTGTCAAACTGTCGGTTTCCCTTCAAACTTTCGTTGAAACCCAACAGTAACTTTATATCATAATCGGTCAAACAATGCCTTGTGGTCTTCATTTTCTTAAACTGATTTTTTTCTCATATAATCGGTTATCCCATTTATTCATGTCTTTTTGAATAACAAATAGCATTACCGATTTTACCTGACAATTCTTTAAGCAATTCATCTATTTCTTTCTGGTAGCGAACCCAATCAGAATTTGGAATTAAACCGAATTCTGGAAGGGCTTTTATTTCTATCAAACCTATTTTTGCAAATATTGTTACTCGTATTTTTTCAATGTCTTGTTTAAGAGATTGTGGTGTTGCAAGTGGAATTTTTGTACAAAGATTCTCTACCTTACTTCTTATATCTTTGGTATAATTCAAATATATCCTTTCATCTTTTATTATCATTTTATGCCTTCTCTACTTTATTTTTTGCAAAAATAAACAAAAAATACTGAAATATCACAATTAACACAATATTTTTCTTTGTACAACATTATTCAATTCTATTTCAATTAATTATATTTTTCCTATTTATTTTTTTGATAAAAATAATTTGTTTGAAAAAAAAATGCTATCTTGCTTTTGTGAAATTTTTAACAAATGTCAAAAAAAATATGGCTTTAAATTTCTGTAAAATAAATATTTGTAAATTTTATACTTTTATTGTTTTAGGCATTTCTTTGTTGTTTTTGCTTCCAAATGTTGCAAATGCACAAGAAACCGAAGAAAAAAAATTCGATATTAGTTCAACTATCATAGACCACGTAGTAGATTCTTATAGTTGGCATATTCTCACATACAAAGACCATCATGTTTCAATCAACTTACCTATTATATTAATAGATAAGGAAGGGATTCATATTTTTTCTTCCGCTCGTTTTCATCACGGAGAAGCAACTTATTTGAATTATGGTATTTGTCAAGAAAAAAACTTCAAAAAAGGTAAAATCGTCAAATTTAATGATGACGGCACCATAAATAAAGACTTTACCTATGTGGATCTTTCTATCACAAAAAATGTTTTAGCCCTGTTTATCAGCATAGCATTGTTGTTGTGGATATTTATATCCGTAGCCAAAAATTACAAAAAAAATGGGGTTGCTGCACCAAAAGGCATTGCAAGATTGTTTGAACCTATCATTTTATTTGTCAGAGATGATGTGGTGCGTCCTTCCTTAAAAGAACGTTCAGACAAATATATGCCCTATTTGCTCACATTGTTTTTCTTTATTTTCATTAACAATCTTATTGGATTGATTCCAATATTTCCCGGCGGGGCAAATCTAACAGGTAACATCGCCATTACTTTAGTATTGGCTGTTCTTACCTTTATTATTACCAATGTAAATGGGACAAAACACTACTTTGCAGACATTGTCAATACTCCGGGCGTGCCTTGGTGGTTAAAATTTCCACTACCGCTAATGCCTTTGGTTGAAATTGTCGGAGTATTTACCAAACCTATTGTTTTGATGATTCGTCTTTTTGCAAATATTACAGCAGGACACATCATCTGCTTGAGTTTCATTTGTTTGATTTTCATTTTTGGATCAACTATCCCCGCTTTGGGATATGGGGTTTCGGTTGTTTCAGTTTTCTTTTATATTTTCATGTCGGTTTTGGAATTGTTAGTTGCTTTTATCCAAGCATTTGTATTTACGCTGTTATCGGCTATCTACATTGGTATGGCAACAGAAAATCCACACCACGAACAAGAACAAGTTGTAGAAATTAAATAAAAAAATATTTTTAACTAATTTAAATTTAAATTTTATGTCAGTATTAAACATTCTATTAGAAGGATTAGGACAATTAGGAGCCGGAATCGGTGCAGGTTTAGCAGCAATTGGTGCAGGTATCGGTATTGGAAATATCGGTAAATCCGCTTTGGAATCATTGGCTCGTCAACCTGAAGTTGGTGGAGATATTCGTACAAATATGATTATCGCAGCAGCCCTTATCGAAGGTGTAGCCTTGTTTGCTGTCGTTGTTTGTATGTTAGGATTATTCCAATAATACATTAAAATCAAACCGTCAAACAGAATTGAGCTGTTTGACGGTTTTTATAACATTTTTTAATAATAAAACGAATCTAATTTAATAGAAATATATGGAATTAGTTAGTCCGGGAATAGGTTTGATTTTTTGGATGCTGGTATCTTTCCTCATATTGGTATTCATTTTGAAAAAAGTTGCTTGGAAACCTATATTAAATATGTTGTCTAAACGGGAAGAAGAAATTACCAATGCTCTTAATGAAGCGAATTTGGCACGTGAACAAATGAGACAACTCCATGCCGACAACGAACGCTTGTTGGCAGAAGCAAAAGATGAACGTGATGCCATTTTGAGTGAAGCAAGAAAACTGAGTCAGAAAATGTATGATGATGCCAAACAAAAAGCACAAACAGAAGGGCAACGTATTCTTGCTGACGCAAAAGAAAATATTGAAATTGAAAAACAAAAAGCAATTGCTGATATTAAAAACATAATAGCAGAAATGTCTATTGACATTGCAGAAAGTGTGCTTAAATCAGAATTGACAGATAAAGACAAACAATATCAATACGTTAATTCCCGTATTGATGAATTAAAATTAAATTAACGACAAAAAAATAAATGAGAGGTACCAAATTAGCGGCCAGATACGCAAAGGCTCTCTTTGACTTTGCTGGGAACTTGAATAAGGTGGACGAAATTTTTCAAGATATCAATCTTATTGATAAAACATTTAAAGAAAACAGCGAGTTTCGCCACATTATCAATATGCCTATCGTTAAAACAGATAAAAAAATTGCAATTATTGACCAAATATTTCAATCGCAAATATCTGAAATTACAAGCAATTATTTGAAACTAATATTAAAAAAAGGAAGAGAAACACAAATTGATGTTATTTGCAGTGAATTTGTCAAATTGTATAAAAAGAACAAAAATATTATAACTCTTACAATTACAAGTGCGGACACTTTACCTCAAACAACCATTGATACATTAGTGGAAAAAGTAAAAGAATTTACTCAATCCAATATTCAAGTGGAAACACAAATAAATCCATCTATTATAGGTGGTTACAAGTTGCATTTCAATGATTATTTCATTGATTCTTCCATAAAGGGCAGTTTGGATAAATTTCGCAAAAATTTGATTGACAAGAGTTATCAAGTAAATTTTTAAATCTTAGAAACAAAATAATAATTGATATATTATGGGAGGAATTAAACCATCAGAAGTATCTGCTATTTTAAGACAACAAATATCAGGTTTTTCCAATGCCAGTGAATTGGAAGAAACTGGCATAATATTGGAAGTTGGTGATGGCATTGCCCGTGTTTATGGACTTACAAATGCTCAAGCGGGTGAACTTATTCGTTTTGACAAGGCCGACATTCAAGGTATAGTGCTTAACCTTGAAGACGACAATGTCGGAATTGTACTATTGGGAGATGCCAAAGAATTGAAAGAAGGTGATATGTGCCACCGGACACGTAGAATTGCTTCTATCAAAGTCAATGAAAACATGTTGGGACGTGTTATCAATACATTGGGCGAACCAATTGACGGCAAAGGGGCTATCACAGGTGAAACTTACGAATTACCATTGGAACGTAAGGCTCCGGGGGTTATCTTCCGTCAGCCTGTAAAAGAACCTCTCCAAACTGGTATCAAAGCCATAGATGCCATGATTCCTATCGGAAGAGGACAACGTGAATTGATTATTGGCGACCGTCAAATCGGAAAAACAGCCATTGCCATTGATACAATTATCAATCAAAAAGAATTTTACGACAAGGGTGAACCCGTATATTGTATCTATGTTGCCATAGGTCAAAAGGGTTCTACTATTGCCAATATAGTAAAAACATTAACCGACTACGGTGCAATGGATTATACTATTATTGTTGCCGCAACGGCCTCTGATCCGGCAGCCATGCAATTCTATGCTCCATACGCAGGTGCTGCCATTGGTGAATTTTTCAGAGATACCGGTCGTGCCGCTTTAATTATTTACGATGACTTATCCAAACAAGCCGTGGCTTATCGTGAAGTGTCTTTGTTGTTACGCCGTCCACCCGGACGTGAAGCCTATCCCGGCGATGTGTTCTATTTGCATTCAAGATTATTGGAAAGAGCAGCCAAAATCATCGAATCAGATGATATTGCCAAACAAATGAACGATGTACCGGAATGCCTAAAACCAATTATCAAAGGTGGCGGTTCTTTAACGGCATTGCCTATCATTGAAACTCAAGCAGGTGACGTTTCTGCATATATTCCAACAAACGTAATTTCTATTACAGACGGACAAATTTTCTTGGAAACCAACTTATTCAACGCAGGTATACGTCCTGCTATCAATGTTGGTATTTCAGTATCGCGGGTTGGTGGAAATGCACAAATCAAATCCATGAAAAAAGTGTCCGGTACATTGAAATTAGACCAAGCACAATTCACCGAATTACAGGCATTTGCCAAATTCGGTTCTGATATTGACGCTGCAACACAAGCCGTTTTGGACAAAGGTATCAGAAACGTTGAATTGTTGAAACAACCACAATATACACCATTTAAGGTTGAAGAACAAATTGCTGTCATTTATTGTGGAACAAAAGGTTTGTTGCAAAAAGTACCTGTTAGAAGTATTCGCGATTTTGAAACAGAATACCTCCATACGCTGACTGAATATCACGCAGAAACACTCCAAACATTAAAATCCGGAGTTATAAACGATGAATGTATTGCTGTTTTGGAAAAAGTTTGTCGGGAGGTTGCTCTTAAATACGAAAAATAAAAAATAGGAATAATGGCTAATTTAAAAGAGATACGTATCCGTATTGCTTCTGTTCAATCAACGCAGAAAATTACAAGTGCCATGAAAATGGTGTCTGCGGCCAAATTGAGAAGGGCTCAAAATGCCATTTTAACATTACGCCCCTACTCTAACAAATTGACAGAAATATTAGGCAATATCGCATCTTCTGATACACAGGACAATCCTTTGGCTGAAATTCGTCCCGTCAACAATGTGCTTGTGGTGTTAATTGCCTCCAACAAAGGTTTGTGTGGCGGATTCAATAGCAACATTATCAAACATACAGAACATCTGTTGTCTCACGATTTGGCTCAACAACATCAAAACAATAATGTACAATTTCTTTGTATTGGCAAACGCGTGAGCGATTATGTACGCAACAAACAATATCCGTGTATTGGCTGTTATGACCATTTGTTAGACAATCCATCTTTTGAGGATATTGCCAATATGGCAAATGGATTCATGGATGATTATACAACAAAAAAATATGATAAAATAATCATTGTTTATAATGAATTTAAAAATGCGGCAACACAAGTTTTAACAGACAGTCAATACCTTCCTATTCCTACTACAATGGGAAAAACACAATCGCAAACATCTAAAACTGATTATATTTTCGAACCTGATAAAGATACTCTGTATCAATCACTGATTCCTAAAATAATGAAAGTGAGATTGTACAAATGTGTGTTGGATTCCATTGCTTCGGAACATGGTGCCAGAATGACTGCTATGCACAAAGCCACAGAAAATGCCAACGAATTGATAAAGAGTTTGAATTTAACTTATAATAAATTAAGACAATCTTCCATTACCAACGAAATTATTGAAATTGTTAGTGGGGCTAATGCCTTAAATGCTTAGTTTTATTCATCAATAACACCGAAAACCAATAGCCGTACTCTTACTAAGTACGGCTATTTTCTTTTAATTTTGATATTATTTGTTTGAATAATAATATTTTGAAAAAAAATTAAGAAAAAACGCAATTGGTATTGTTTTTTTTTCTACTTTTGCAAAGTCGAAATGCCCAGGTGGCGGAATTGGTAGACGCGATGGTCTCAAACACCATTGAGGTTACACTCATGCCGGTTCGATCCCGGCCCTGGGTACCAAAAAAAGAGCAGATTGAATGTCTGCTCTTTTTGTTTATATATCCTCCCCCCCCATTCACCATAACTTATCTTACATTTTGTTTTTCATCAATTGTTGTATATACAAGGATATTTTTCTATGTTTACGATGTCCTAACTGATAGACCAACAATTGCACACGCGTATAATATTTAACACAAAATAAGGACAGCAAAGACATAGACAACAACA
>JAFZUH010000128.1 GCA_017618435.1 Bacteroidales bacterium
GAAATTGTTTCTTATAGCAAAGCACACAATTTGAAAGTACAGGTAGGGCATGTTGAAAGATTTAATGATGCCTACTTAGAAGCCAAACCCTATTTGCATAACCCTTTGTTTATTGAAGCCCACCGCTTGGCGGAGTTTAATCCAAGAGGGACAGATGTATCTGTCGTTTTGGATTTGATGATACATGATATTGATATTGTCTTAAGTATTATCCAATCGCCTGTTAGTCGTATCAGTGCCAATGGGGTTTCTATTATCAGTCATCAACCTGATATTGCCAATGCCAGAATAGAGTTTGAAAATGGAGCTACCGCTAATCTTACAGCAAGCAGAATTGCCCTTAAAAAGATGAGAAAAATGCGGATATTTCAACCAAATGCTTATATTACAATGGATTTTTTCAAAAAAGAAACCAATGTAATGCATTTGAGAGATTATGTGCCAGAAGATGATAATGATACATTTCCACTTATACTTGATTTGGGTGAAAATAAAGGGAAAAAACGTGTTTTTATAGAAACTCCGCATAGCCCTGCAATTAATGCCATAGAAACAGAATTGAGGTGCTTTGCCGACAGTATCATCAATGATAAGCCTTGTGTTATTTCTGCTGAAGACGGTTACAATGCTTTGATTGTCGCCTATCAGATTATGGAAATGATGGAAAAACAAGAACGAAAAATAAAATTGTCAAACCCACAACGATAATGAAAAAGAGTTTTGTTTGCATAATAAGTCTATGGATAGTCATTGTGAGTTTTTATGGCTGTAACCCGAAAGTGGGAGTGCCGTCTTATTTGTATATAGATTCCCTGTCGTTTTCTTGTTTGGAATCGCAAGGGACATCTTCTTGCCGCATTCCTGATATTAGGGTAGTGGTAAATGGGGACGACAGAGGCTCTTATGTCCTGCCGGCGACTGTTCCTGTGTTGCAAGCAGGCAATTCTCAGGTGAGATTGTGGACAGTGGTTTACAAAAATGGTTTGCCGCAACAGCGTATGGTCAATTATTTGTATAGTATGTACGAAACAAATGTTGTACTTCGTACAGGTAAAATAGACACACTTAGACCTTCTTTTTCTTATGTTGATGGGGCAAATTTTTATTTTATAGAAGATTTTGAGTCGGCAGGAAACAAATTTGCCGCAAGCGGCAAGGCATTTTCCATAAATACAGATTCTACTTTGCTTTTGCATATCAAGGGCGAACAAAATACCCGTTCGGGTATCATTACTTTTGATGAGAGTGATACCAATGGATATTTTGAAATGCGTACCATTTCGCATGTGTATCTTGTCGGAACTACAACCACTTTTTGTTTTTTGGAACTTAATTGTTCCAGCACGCAAACTATTGAGGTAGGTATGTATATTAATAATACGCAAACTACCGGTTCCCGCCAACGGGCAATTGCCAACATCACCGCTACTTCTGATAGGGCTACTTGGCGAAAATTATACATCAACTTATCTGAAGAAATGGCCAATATGGGTACTTATGAAACCAATTTTGATGTCTATATCAAAGGTTATGCCGGTAGCGGAAAAGATACTTTTTTGTTGGATAATATCAAATTGGTATATATGTAATGACACAGGGGCAAAAACAACATAGATTTATTATTCCGTATGTAATATTGGATTATCTCACAACTGCAACTGCGTGGTTTTGTTTTTTTGTTTACAGAAAAATAATGGAGTTGGGTTGGGACAATTTCTCATGGAATTGCGTGTATGATGATAATAAATTTTATATAGGGGTATTCTTAATTCCTTTATGTTGGTTGTTTTTGTTTTTTATGTGGAATACCTACAACAATATTTTGAACAAATCAAGGTTAAAAGAGTTTATTGAAACCCTCAAGCAAATTCTGATTGGTACTATTGTTTTGTTTTTCGCTGTTATATTAGATGATTATATTACTGATTATACCGATTATTTGAAAGCATTTGCCGTTTTGTTTTGTTTGCATTTGGGTTTTGTCAGTTTGTTTAGATTGTCATATATTACTATTTTAAAAAATCAAAAACGCAAAGGGAAATATCCTATTCGCACAGTATTGGTTGGAAAACCATCTTTGTGTGAAGATTTGTATATGCGTTTGCAAAAAGGACAAAAAGAAAACAATTATCAAATCATTGGTTATATATCCACTCAGGAAAATAATATTGCTCAAATACCTTTGAATTATTTAGGTTCCTATATGGATATAGATAAAATTGTCAATAACAACTTTATTACTAATGTTATTATTGCCGTAGAAGGTGCTGACAGGCAGTTGTTGGATGTAATCTTCTCTTTGATAGTCAATTGCAGAGTTACTTTGCAGGTATTGCCGACCAAAGAAGACCATTTGCTCCGTTTTGTAAAAAATACGGCTGTTTTGCAGGAATCGTTTATTCAAATGGATTTGAATGCCGTTCCTATAGGACAACAAATCATCAAACGAACAATGGATATAATTTGTTCATTGTTATTAATTGTTATTTTATCTCCTGTGTATTTGTTATTGGCTGTTTGGGTAAAATTGACTTCTACAGGAAATGTTTTCTTTTTTCAAGAACGTATTGGCAAACAGGGAGTTCCTTTTAATATTATCAAGTTTAGGTCGATGTATGAAAATGCAGAAGCCCAAGGTCCCCAATTGTCCAATAAAGATGATGGACGTATCACTCCATTTGGCCGTTTTTTGAGAAGGTCGCATTTAGATGAATTGCCTCAATTTTTCAATGTTTTGAAAGGGGATATGACTTTGGTCGGTCATCGTCCTGAAAGGCAATATTATATAGACCAAATTATTCAAAAAGCCCCGTATTATCGTTTGTTGTTGTTGGAAAAACCCGGTATTACCTCTTGGGGACAAGTTCGCTATGGATATGCTGAAAATGTGGAACAAATGATAGAACGTTTGCATTTTGATATATTGTATATTGAAAACAAATCACTTCTTTTAGATGTGAAAATTATCATCTATACCGTATTGAATATATTGAGATTGGGCGGAAAATAATTTTTTTTAAGACAAAGCCCTATTGACATGAGCGGCTTGTTCCAATATGGCTTGGTATTCTTCAGGCGATAGGTCTCCAAAGAAATAATGAACAGGGTTTACTTTCTCTCCGTCTTTGATAACTTCATAGTGGAGGTGCGGCGATACAGATAAGCCCGTGTTGCCAATATATCCGATAACTTCTCCTCTTTTTACTCTTTGTCCATGGCGTACGTTTTTCTTGGATAGGTGGGCATATAATGTTTTATATCCGTTGCCATGATTGATAAGCACTAAAATGCCATAGCCCGAATAGCCGTCCATTTCATCTGATACCACGCCATCGGCGGTTGCATATACAGGTGCTCCTTTTTTACCTGCCAAATCTACTCCAGTATGTCTTTTTAATATTTTGTATATAGGATGATAGCGAGAGCCGAACCCTGAAAGTATTGTAGGATTTTTTACAGGACAAATAGCGGGGATAGTTGTGGCTAAAGAGTCTTTTTTCAATGCCAAAGCATATAATTCCTGATAGGATTTGAGTTGTTCTTGGCTTAATATGGTCAGCAAATCTGCTTTGAGTTGTAATTGGGACAGTTTGTCGTCTTCAACATTGTTTCTTGCAGAAAAATATTTGTCCAATTGGCTTTGTAGGCGTTTGTTGTTCGATGGGTTGGTTTCAAAAACTGCCCGATATAATTGTTTGTCTTTTTCTTCAAAATCTTTCAGAATATTGGCCAGCAAATCCAATCTTTGTTCCAAGTCTTCTATGGTTCTGTTGTTTTCTTCCAGTTCCCGTTTTAAGCGTTTTTCTTTTGGCGATTCAAAGAAAATATCCCATACCACTACCACAATTACCGCAAAAACAATAGCGGAAGCCGCATGGGAAAGTAACATTTTAAGGCGTTGCACCAATGTTTTTTCCGCCTTTTCAAAAGATAGGGATTTATGGTTGAATTTGTATTTCACAAACGGATTTTTCTATTTTGCATTCCAATAAACGTACTTTTCCCGTAAATATTGTATGCATAGAAGTTTATTGCACACGCAAGCGTTGTCCTTCTCTGATAAAATCAGACCGCAAACCATTCAGCCTTTTGATATTGCTTATGCTTGTGTGATGTTTTTTCGCAATGGCCGATAAGGTGTCTCCTGAACGCACTTTGTAATAACTTGCTCCGCTATTGTTGCTGGAGTGGTTGTTGGTAGTGGCGGAGGAGCTTGATTTGCTGTCTGTCTTCTTTAAACTGAATGTGTTTTTGCATATCAATAATGTGTCTGAATGCAGTTTTTTGTTTTCAAAGTCTATAATAAATTCCGGATTGATAGGCGTTCCTTTGTAACGGGTTTCCAAATGCAGGTGCGGTCCTGTACTTCTGCCTGTACTGCCTACCAGACCTATCAATTGCCCTGCTTGAACTTTTTCATTGGGTGAAACCAATAGTTTTGAGCAATGGGCATAGAATGTTTCCAAGCCGTTGTAATGTCTGACAATAATAACGTTGCCATACGAACGGTTTCTTTGTGAAATGCGGACAACACCGTCAAAAAGGCAATAGATACTGTCATACATAGCGTTTTTGGTGTCCACGCCGTAATGATAACGTCTTTTCCGCCAACCGAATTTGGATACAAGGCCGTTGTATGGTGGCAACTGATATCCGCTGTCCACCAAAACAATATAGGTTGTATCGGTCATGGAACTGAAATCGGTTTTAGGGATGTGGATGGACAATGAATCCCAATTTTCAAAAATGGAATCTAAAAATTCGGTATTGTATTCATTGGCGTAAATGTCATCTATATAAGTGTTTTCGTCAATAATTTCTTCATCTTCCAAAAAGAACACGGCGGCCGCATCGTTGAAATAGTAGGGATAATCGAATGTGTCCCGTTCTTCCATGGCTGATTCCACCACAGAAGGTTCAAAAACATCAGGAGTGGGGTGCATACGCTCATATTCGGCACTGAAAAGCGAATCTTTGTAGTTGCTTTCTATCGTTTTGCCGCAAATGGAGGCGTGAACAAGACTGTAACTGTACATCAGCGGTGGAACAACAGACTTTTGGGCAATCACCGACCGGTAATTGTCTATGGCTGTGGGATATTTTTGCTGTAATTCGTTGATTTGACCGATAATAAATGTTACTCTTGATTTTATATATCGTGTTGTAGTACAAGTTTGCAAATATTGTAAATGTTCCAAGGCATTTGACCAGTCTTCCGTTTCAATGTAAATGTCTGAGGCTACGCTGTGAAACAAAACGGGATTGCTCATCGGGCGGTTCTCAAATGCGGATTGTAGCGAATCAAACAAAAACAAGGTTTCTTCCATATCGCCTGAAGCCAAATGGGAGGCTAAAATATACCACATGGATTCTTCGGCTCTTGTGTTGGTGTTATATTGTTTGCAAATGTTTGAAAATAAGTTTATTGACGTTTCGTAGTTTTTGAGATAATAGGCGGAAAGGGCTTGTAGATAGCGGGCTTCCAAAACATCAAAACTTGAATCTTTGACAATGGAGTCGGTTTGCAACCATGTATCATATTTGTCATATATACTTTGTAGACCGATGTACCATGTGGCGGTGCTGTCTTTGGTATAAGTGCGATTATAAAGCGGAAGAATATAGCGATAGTCATCATCGATGTAGGTATCTAATTTTTTCTGAATTTTTTGGAAGGTGTTTTTGTCCTTTTTTTGCAATTTGGCATAGTTGCATGTGCGTTGTGCTGCCGTACATATTTGCATAGCACAAACGCTTATACAGACAATGAAACAACAAACAAATACTTTTTTAAACAATGTTTTTCCTTTTTTATAAATACCTTTATATAACGTCATTTTGTCAAGCCTATTGTTTGGGCTTGCAAAAAATATGTGCTCTTGTGTTTAAGTCGTTGTTTGATTGTATTTTGTTTTCCTTTGATGAAATTGTAGTTTCGTTTTTGTTTTCCTATTCTATCTGAATAAACCCGTTGTCGGAATTAAAAAAGAGCATATTTAAATCTACCCAATAGGTTTAATAATACATTCTTCCGAATTTATTTGTGCGGTATAGGAAACAATATTCCTATACCGCACAATTTTTATATCCGCAAGGCCTTTCACTTATTCCATACAATTGCTCGGCAGAAAAACACGTGCCATGAAAATAATAATTCGCGAAGAAAACAACAAAGATTTAACCATATTTGCAAATAAAACAAAAAAATTGTATCTTTGCAAATTGTATGGAAAACAGGTGTAAAAAATATATTTGTCAATTGCTTTGTTGCAGTATGTTGTGTTTGTCCGGCTTATTTTCTGTATCGGCACAAGTACCTGTATTGCGTTCAGATTCTTTGATTATAGAGCAGTTGGATAAATTGTTGGATTCGTGGTATGCCAAAAATGCCGTTTATCACGAACAGTCCCAAAAGCCGCATATTTCCAAACCGATTTCTTCCGCCAATGAAGATTCTATAACGATGTTGAGACTTAAGGAATTGACCGACAAAACGGTTTTCCCTATGGTGTACAACAACGATATTAAAAACTACATTAAATTATATACCAAACGGAAGCAGTCTGTATCCTTGCTTTTGGGCTTGGCCAAATATTATTTCCCGATGTTTGAAGAAGTTTTGGACAAATACAATTGTCCGTTGGAATTGAAGTATTTGGCTATAATAGAATCTGCTCTCAATCCCAATGCGGTATCAAGGGCTGGGGCGACAGGTTTGTGGCAATTTATGTACAAAACGGGCGTGTTGTACGGTTTGGAAGTCAATACCTTGGTGGATTATCGCAGAGACCCCATTAAGGCAACCGATGCCGCTGCCCGCTATTTGAAATATTTGAGCGACACATTTTTCGGAGATTGGGTGTTGGCCATGGCGGCCTACAATTGCGGTCCGGGTAATGTTACCAAAGCCATTGTGCGTTCGGGGGGCAAAACCAATTTCTGGGATTTGTACAATTACCTTCCGAAGGAAACGAGAGGCTATGTGCCTGCATTTTACGGTGCATGGTATGCTATGCGTTACTATGATAAATATGGTATAACTGCCGCCGAAGCCAAGTTTGCCCAAACGGATACGGTGCATATTCATCATAAGGTGCATTTCAAACAAATAGAGGCTTTGCTCGGTCTCCCCGAAGAGGAAATGAAACTCTTGAATCCTCAATATAAAATGAGCATTGTGCCGGCTTCTGAAGATAAGGCTATGGTATTGGTGCTGCCGGTAACATATATTAATAAATTTTTGGTGATGAAGGATAGTATATATAATTATAATACGGATCAATATTTTCAACCGGCAAAAATTTCCGATGATATTTTTAATATAACCTCTACCGATAGTATGGGAACATATCGTATGGAACCCAGACGTCATGTGGTGAAAAAAGGGGAAACCTTGTCCGCCATTGCCAGAAAATATTCAACAACGGCGGCGACTATTGCCAATTTGAATAAAATTTCGCTTAATGCAACGCTTCGTGTAGGTCAAAGTCTTATTGTGGGCTATAAAAAAATATTTGTTCCTAAACCGAAACAAGATACGGCTGCTGTTCAGAGCGATACGTTGATAAAACAAGATACGACTGCCTTGAAACAGATTCCGTTGGATACGGTGGCTTCTAAGCATACCCCTACACAAACACA
Source organism: Bacteroidales bacterium (assembly GCA_017618435.1). GTDB lineage: Bacteria > Bacteroidota > Bacteroidia > Bacteroidales > WCHB1-69 > UBA1205. The sequence goes on from JAFZUH010000128.1 coordinate 7,642, forward strand.
AGCCATATTGCCACAAAAGGATACAATGTCGGTACGAGCCATTGAAACGAAACAAAACAATATTACAAATCCTTAATTGTAGGTGTGATGAATGTTTTGGATATCTCAAATATAGATATAAATGGAGATATATTGTTGATAGACAAACCATTGAGGTGGACTTCGTTTGATGTGGTAAACAAACTGAAGTGTCTTGTCAGACAAACATTCAATTTAAAGAAAATCAAAATAGGTCATGCCGGAACATTAGACCCACTGGCAACAGGTTTGTTGATAGTGTGCGTGGGCAAATGTACCAAACAAATTCCGGAAATACAGACTTTGCAAAAAAAATATACCGGTACCTTTACCATTGGGGCAACAACAGCAAGTTTTGATTTGGAAAAACCTATAGAAAATCCACAGCCATACGAGCATATAACCCCGCAGGACATACAAAATGCCAAACGGTTGCTAACTGGAGAAATAGAGCAAATCCCTCCCGTTTTTTCTGCTTTGAAAATCAATGGTCAGAAAGCCTATACCAAGGCTCGTCAAGATGAAGATGTGCAATTGTCAGCACGAAAGGTGAATGTTTATCAGTTTGATACGCCACGCATAGCATTGCCGGAAGTGGATTTTGAAATTACTTGCAGCAAAGGAACTTATATCCGTTCCATGGCTCGGGATTTCGGTCAGATATTGGGTTGCGGAGCCTATCTCAGCACTTTGAGACGGGTTGCCATAGGGGATTATACCATAGATAAAGCCTTTGATTTCAGTCCGTTTGTTGATATAAACAGGACTCATAAAGGAAAGAAAAAAGATTTTGAACTGTAATTATGCTTGTTATAGACAATACCCTTATTTCAGACGATATTTTTGATTGCCATTTTTGTTGTGATATGTCTTCTTGCAAAGGCATTTGCTGTGTTGAAGGTGATGCAGGGGCTCCTTTGGAAGAAAAAGAGGTGTCTGTATTGGAAGGGGTAATGGAACAAATAAAACCCTATTTGTGTGCTGAAGGCAAGGAGGTTATAAAACAGAATGGGGTGTTTGATTATGATGCGGACGGCTGTCTGGTAACTCCTTTAATTAATAATGCCATGTGTGCTTTTGGCGTAAAAAATGGAGATATGGTGGAATGTGCCATAGAAAAAGCCTTTTTTGATAAAAAAATCAAATTCAGAAAACCGATTTCCTGTCATCTCTATCCGATAAGAATTACCAAATGGAACAATTATGATTCTTTGGATTACCACCAATGGGACGTTTGTAAACAAGCCGTAATTAATGGTAAGGCAAAGAATATGAGTGTTTTTGATTTTCTGCAAGAACCTTTGACCAGAAAATATGGAAAAGAATGGGTGGAAAAAGTGAAACTTTTTCTAAAAATGAGACAACTTTAGCCAACATTTTTGCGTCTTAACAATATAAAAAGGTTATGCTATCTGAAGATGAGCTGATAAAACAATGTAAAAAGGGTGACCGAAAGGCACAGAAGCACTTGTATGACAAGTATGCTCCCGTTTTGTTTGCCCTCTGTCAGCGTTATATGGCAACAACAGAAGAAGCCGAAGATGCTTTTATAACAGGTTTTACATTAATATTCTCAAAATTGGATACATATAAAAATGAAGGTTCTTTTGAAGGGTGGATGAAGAAAATTATGATAAATAATGCCATTTCGTGTTTGCGGACCAATGAAAAATATAAGCATTTGGAAGATGAACAATGTTTGGAAAATATGGGTTCAGAGGTGCCAAGTCCACAGCAAAAACTTGAGGCTCAGGAAATTGTTGAAAAAATACAAAATCTTCCCGTAGGTTACAGAACCGTGTTTAATTTGGTGGTAGTGGAAGGATATA
>JAFZUH010000129.1 GCA_017618435.1 Bacteroidales bacterium
CAATGGAGCCTATAATCAAATACGTTTTACTACCTGTGAACTGACGTTTATTTAATATTTTAAATACATCAGCATATTTATTGTATTCATTAATACATTCTTCATTTGTTGGAGCAATTTCTATAATCTGTAACAATACATTTCTATAGTCTTCCATCTGTTGTTTGTTGGTTATCATCAGTTCAGTTTCTCCATTCTCATTTACCACAGGGGTCAGACTATTGCGAACATTATCCAACATTTGCAGTACCGTTTCGTTTTCCTCATCTGTGGAAGCAAGAGGCAAGCCCATTTTTTCCCGATATTGCTCAAAATCACCCAACGTCTTTAATACAATTTTTCGATTTCTGAAACATAATACATAAATTATATATACAAATGGTGCACCCAATATCGCTACCAATATAATGGATAAAACCACTCCCAATATAATCATCCATACAGAATCTGCATCTTTTTGTACCCCTGCGGTTGAGGATATTGTATTAGCCGCTCCTGCGGATTCGTAACTGCAGGAACGGGTTTCTTCAGCATTATTCAAACCCAATGAGGGATAATTTACCGTACGAAGCACCCAGTTGCCGTTATCGTCAAACTTTTTGTACGAATAGGTGATATTCTCTGTCTTTTTCGTTTCCGCATCCGTATATTTAATTGTCGTAAGATAACCATCGAAATCATAAACAAATTGAGCAGTCCCTGCTTCTATTGTTACATCATTATCAATATTTTCGTAATAATATTTCTGCGAAACCACTTGCCCGTTATTACCATAAATATATTTTATCTTTCGTATCCCGTCTCCCTCTACTGATGTTACTTCTGAAATGCGATTGTTATTGTCTCTTGTAATGGAATATTCATAGTTAAAAGCATCCGCATCAACATTCAGACCATTCACAAACATTAAGGTTCCCTCTGCCGAGAACTCCAATTTGTAGGTACTCCACAAATCCCCTATATCGTTGATAGAAGATTCAACCTTTGTTACATTACCGCACAAACCAAACGTTGCTCTATCGTTTTGTGCAACAACCGAATACGAACCAAATACTATTGCCAATGCAATAAAACCGATTTTTACTAAATACTTCAATTTCATCGTTATAAATTTTAGTTTAATATTATATATCTAATTACAACCTATTTGAGCGAGCAAGGCTAAGCACCTCCGCCAAGCCCAATCGTTCATATTTTTCAAAAACATAACGGAATCCATCACCATAAATAGGGTCCGCATTTGTTTTCAATACCTCCATAAAATATTTGGACATATCTGACACCATCGTATCATATACAAGCCATGAAGCCAAATTGCAAAGTCCCTCACATTGTTTAGGAGCAAGTTTTATATTATTTTCATGTTGCCAAATGTGCATCATTTCATGGGCCAAAACTCCGGAAAAATCCACCCTAATCAAATTATCCAATATATAAACTTGGTGAGATAATTTTGGACGAATACCTAAAAGATTTCCGCCTATACTTGTATAAGATTTTGTTAAGGTTAATCCTTTATGTGTGAGCGTTGGCGTGCAATGCAAAAGTTGTCCAAATTTCTGCATATTCACAATTTCAATAGGAATCGTTGTGATGTCTATAGGAAAAACAATTCCATTATCATGCAGACGTCCGGCAACATCTTTCTTTATATCGGCAATCTGTTGCGTAGTTCTTATGGTTTGCGTAATACAAACATCACACAAATATCGTCCGTCTGCCATACATGCCAAAGGAGATTTCCTTACAAATGAGCCGCAAGCGGAACAGAATGCAATCTCATCATTGTCAAGATGTTCCTTGCATGCTACATTATGCCATTGATCGCAAGCACAACTACCGTTTATTTCCTTATGACAAATTATACATTCTTCCATTGCTTATTGTTTTAAGTTCAATTTTCCATTTTTATTAAACAAATATACGCTCGCTGTCAAACCATAAAACACCCGTTTCTGCATTGATGTCCCCAATTTGGTTGCATAAACCGATTGCCCCAGATTTTCGGGCAAAGCCAATTTTTCTATTTTTTCTTGAGCGAAAGGCTGTTTTATATACCAATCCACAAACAACGATATTTTAAAAGAACTGGTCCCCATTCCGAAATCTCCACGCAAGGAAAAGGTTACGGGAGAAAGCAAATCTGAACTATTTTGATATGACTGCGATTTATACTGTCCATTAGAGCCACCTGTAGAAGCAGACTGCAAATCAAAACCGGTATTAATATCCACTTTCCCTCCTACACCTAAAATAGCATGCAATTTTTCATGATTTTTAGAAAATCTTATGTCCACATGCACAAACGGAGACAACTGCCAATAGGAATATTTATTGCGATAATTCAATCCATCTGCCGCCACATAGGCCTCATCATAGGGTTTTATCACTTGTCCTGCCCTGAAGCCAAGTGAAAAATTCACTATTGATGGTTTCAAAAAACGCATTTCCACAGGAACACCCCAATTATAAGTGCCGTTGTAGCCTATTTCCGCCCCAATACCAAAAGCAATAGGGGAATATCTTACAATATCCGCATTACTATTACTTGTGGCATTTTTATTGGCATAGGGAGTTGTTTTTTTCTTATTGGCATTATCCCTCTGCTGTATAAGCGATTGCCGTTGGGCATCAGAGGTGGCATATTGGATAGCCAAATCATATTGTTTGTTCTGTTTATAATAATTCAACAAATAGGCTTTAACCTCCGTAATATGAACAGAAGAAGGATAGGCATCAACCAAAGCGGTAGCCGTTGTTATTTTTTCCGCAGTATTTTCCGTAGATTTCCATCGAATATAGAGTACCTCCTCTTTAGCTCTATTATACGCTATTTGCTCAGCATTGCCCCATTGGGTCGCAGGCAAGGCTTTTTCAAAATAAGCAACTGCAGAATCATATTGCCGCAAGTTATATTTCTGCATAGCCACATCAAGATTATATCTTTGGGGGGATTGTTGGTTTGTATTCTTGGTCTGTGTTATTGCAGTTGCGGCTTGTGGTTTCTGTTCTGTTTGTATTGTACTTTCTGCCAGCGCTTTCTGCTTATTTTCAATAATAGGAATACGTTTTTTCGCTGTCGGGTCATTCGCATTCAACTTCTGCAATGCCCGATATTTCGTCAATGCATTGGACCAATCTTCTGCCGAATAAAACTTATTGGCCGCCGATAATAAATTTCGACATTGATTGGCTTTGTTTTTTTGTTGGGAATACGTTTTTTCCAAACTCGTATTGCCATTCATATTGGCAATTTTGGCCGCTTGTTCATACAAATTAGCGGCATCGGAATATTTACCCTGTTTAAATGTTTCCTGTGCTTTCTGAACAAGTTCATTTTGTCCATAGGCAACACATGAAAAAATTATAAGTGTCAAAAATAAAAAGGATATCTTTCTAACCATTGTTATTTAATTTTATATTTCTTTTTTATTGTTTCAAATTCATTGCGATATTTCTTTATATCTTCATTGTCAGGCGATAATTGTTCGCCTTTTTGCAGCAATTCGGTAATATAATTGATACCATTATCCATAATTTTATATTTGGCATAGGTTTCCACAGAAGAAGTGCCATTGGTTTTGGAAAATTGTGTTTGCAATTCCGCTACAATACTTTTTAATTCTATATCATTATAATAGCCTTGAAGTTCATCTTTGCACTGCTGTTTATTCGTAGAGTTAATGGCATCTTGCAATCTTGCAAGTTGTGCATTATAGTCAGTTGTTGAGAAAACAGACTCTTGCAATATCTGTTCAGTATTGCAGGTAGTATTACTTGCCGAATTTATCCCCATATATCCAAGAACCGATCCTAATATAAAAAGTATACCTATAATACCGACAACAACTATACAACCTATTTTTTTCCTTTTATCTTTTATTAACTTTTTAGCCTCTAACGAATGTTTACCACGGGGATAAGGATATTGTCGTAAATAATTTCTATATGCCGATAATTTATTTTGTTGCTTACATTCTTTCCAAAAAAAATCCTCCCTCAAGCGATCCATCAAGCGTTTTGCTTCTCCAACATGACGACCTCGGGGATATTTTTGCAAATATTTTTCACATCCTTCAATAGTATTTTCACTTTCACATTCCGCCCAGAATAAATCATCCTCTGTGTTTCTTAATTGTTTCTGTGCAATTCCCAATAATTTGTCTGCAACATTAGGTATTTGCTTTGTATCTTCTAAATATAAATAGACATTTTGTCTATTCATATATGGCGATAAAAATAAATCTTTTCCGTACTTGCAATAAGACAATAAGTTTTTTTTCGTTTCTGTTAATGAGTACGCTTCTCGGGGTTGGTTGCTTGCCCATTTATTCAAATTATCATAATAAGACGCTAACTTATCATTTCCATATTTATTACCTGCATCATGATAAGTATTACAAAAATCTAAAGCAATATCAAGATTAACTTCTTCTAAGGTTTCTATGCTTATACTTTGGGCAGCCTTTAACCATTCTTTAACTTTATCGGCTCCTGGCAAAAGATTGTTTTTTTGCAAATATGCCCAATTTGCTTGTTTTTTAGTTTGATCTGTATCCGCGAGCAAATATTTTCCTAATGCATTGAAATCCGAAGCTTTACTTCTCATGGCATCTGGCATGTCATCTAATAAACATTCTAATTTTGAATAACATTCTGTTAAATTCTTTTCATATTTACCCGCGAATTGAATATATACTTGAGCAAACAAAGTTTGCCAAACTATTTCTCTACTTGAATTGAAAAATTGTTGATAAATTTCTGAACCAAGCTGGAACCATTCCTTTAAATCCTTCTCTTGCATCTCAGGCATTTTATTTACATATATGAAAATTCTAAGAGGCTGTTTCAAAATAAGCACAGCCTCTTAGAATAAAATACATACTAACCTCGACTTATAGATGTACTATTACTTGTATCAGGCATTCCTATTTCAAATTCACCTTTTGCTCCATTACACTCCACATAAACTTTTACATCGCCACTTTTGTTACGTGTTATACGATATAAAATTGATGTGCCTTTGGGTGCTGGAGTACCCCAAGAAACTTCTTGTTTTTCAGGATGAGCATTATTTTCATTACCTTTGGCAAACAATTCAGTTCCTATTCCATCACTGACTAACATTGAATCTTGTTGTGACCGAGATTGATAAACATTAGTACGTACACAGGTTTGTCCATCTTTATATGTTACAAATTCTCCCTCTTCTGTAGTTACCTCTTTTTCCATTTCATCATTTGATTTAATTAGATTATATATCCTCAACTCATCATTGGAATCATATGCACAAATACCATATGCATACGGATTTCTATCAACTCCTGGCCAAACGCCGTCATCCTTCTTTATGCCACATCGTTTTTCGTGATAAGCACAAATTGCTGCACCTTTGGCTACTGCTAATTCAGGCTCCACTTGCTCAACTTTTATATTCGGGAACATTCCTTTTACAAATTGTTGTATTTGTGGCATATGTGTAGAACCTCCGATTAAAATAACCTCATCAATATTTTCTGTCTTTAATTTAGCCTTTTCAAGTGCTCTGTGTGTTAGCCCCTGTGTTTTGTATAAAAGCTTACTCGTTGCATTATCAAAATCTTCTCTAGTTACAAGAACTTCTTGCATGCCCTTATATGTAAATTCCATCGTATATTCATCAACTGCTGATAGTTGCTTTTTTACATCTTCTGCTATTTTTAACAATTTATTCTTATCGCTTAATGATAAATCTTCAAAGTTTCCATTAAATTTCTCCAAAACAAAATCCACTAATGCTCTATCCCAATCATATCCACCAAGTTTTGGATCTCCATCTGTGGACAATACATTTGCAACATGATTTTTAAATTCCATAATGGTAACATCAAATGTTCCACCTCCAAGATCGTATATTAATAGAGTCTTGTCATCAGATTGTCCCTGCCCATAAGATAAGGCGGCTGCCGTAGGTTCGTTTACCATTCCAATAACATTTAATCCAGCCAATTCGCCTGCCTTACGTGTTCTTCTGGTTTCTAATTCTGCAAAATAGGCTGGATGTGTAATAAAGACATCATAAATCGGTTGGGCATCTTTATCTGCAGCCATTCTTTGTGTGTTGGCTTTGTCAACCAAATGTTTCAAGATCATAGACGAAATCTCTTCTGGGGTATATTCTTTTCCCCTAATTTCCCTCTTGTAGTTAGGATTAGACATTTCTCTTTTAATGAACGCAACCGTATTCTCAGCGTCACTGCCAAGATAAGATTTTGCTGGTTGTCCAACAATGACCTGCCCCTCTTTGTTTATATGTACAACACTTGGGGTTACCATTTGTTGTGTCTTGGTATCTGTTACTACTTGTGGTGTGGGCTTGTCTGTGCTATCATCAATAATAGCAATGCACGAATAAGTTGTGCCTAAATCTATTCCATAATACTTTGCCATAACTCTTCTAATTTTATTTTTTTAATGAATTAATTATTTGTTTAATTATTTGTTTAATTATTTATTTTTACGCTTTATTTATTTAATTTATAAATAATTACCTTCTCTGTTTCTATAACAAAGCGGTAATTATGAATTTTATTACCGTCCTCATCTACTTTGGCATTTAGTATATATGGTAATGTCCATATATAAGCAGGTGATTCTGATACAGCAATTTTTCCATCTAAATTTTCATCCATAGTTTCTTTTGTATCAACAATTTCTTGATGTTCTTCATTATATTCACTTCCTTCTTCCGCTTGTTTTAAAACTATAACACTTTCACGGTTCAAAATTCCATCAATATCTCTAATAAATTTATGAATAGTCTCTTCTATTGACATATTTATCGTTCCCTTCATCAAATAATCACGCCATAAATTCGCTCTCGAAATACAACTATTTATCAATTTTATTTTATCTTTTCGATATCTATCTATTTGACAGTTTTCTACCAAATTATTATATTTGTCCAAACTATCATGATATTTCCGTTCCAATTCTTTTCTGTTAGTTTCAAGTGTATTAATACTATTGTTAATACCATCGTTAATATCCGTTATTTTTTGCATTAATGATGATTGCCAA
>JAFZUH010000130.1 GCA_017618435.1 Bacteroidales bacterium
AAACCCCTGAGAAACAAACGGTTGTTCTGCTATCCGTTGGGCTATTTCCTTATCGTCATTATTATAGATGAAAAAATCTTGCTTGTCTTGTTTTAAGGCAATATTGTATTTTGCTTTCTGATAGGCAGTATATGAAACATAGTGGTCCAAATGCTCTTCAAACAAATTCAACAAAACAGCAATATGGGGAGCCCGATGAATGTATTCCAATTGATGGGAAGACAATTCCAAAACGACAATTGTTTTTGTGTCAATTTTGTCTGTCAAATCCAAAAGCGGCAAGCCAATATTTCCACCAAACACTACATTTTCAAATATTTGACTAAGCACATGGTTAATAAAACTTGATGTTGTGCTTTTTCCTTTCGTACCGGTTACGGCAATGGATTGTTTTCCAAATGCTTGCAGAAACAAATCTGTTTGTGAGGTTATTTTGGCAACATCTACAAGCGTATTTTTCAAACTAATGCCCGGAGATTTGATAACAATATCAAAATCGTTTATGGCCTCCAGATAATTTTCCCCAAGAACAATCTGTATGCCTTCTGTATCAAAGTCCGACAAATCCAATTGTGTATTTCTGTCGGCGATACCTATTTTTGTCTGAGGCATATATGTCTGTAAAAAACGCAGGGAAGAACGGCCTTCACGCCCCATGCCCAAAAGTAAAACAGATTTGTCGGCTAAAAAATGAAGTATCGGTTCTATGGCTTTCATTGGTCTAATTCTGATTTGAGATTAAGCAAAAACGTTCTGATTTTCAACAAGGATTCACGCATTTTAACTTGTTTGTCAATTTTTGATTTGTTGGCAGCCAATATTTCCTTTGCTCCTTGCAGCGTATAGCCCTTTTCTTTGACCAGATAATAAATGGTTTTGAAAATATCTATATCGGCTTTGGTATAATAACGTGTCCCCTTTTTGTTTCTATACGGATTTAATGTCGGAAATTCTTTTTCCCAAAAACGAATTAAAGACGTATTTACATCAAAATGAGCAGCGACCTCTTTCATTGTATAATACATTTTGTTTTCATCAAGAGTTGTTCCCATTTTTTCCATTCTTTGTTAAACATACAAAGATAATCAAATTTTTCTTTGGTTGGGCAACAGAAAAAAATGAAACTTTTGCTGTTCTCAAACAGCATTCAATAATACCATTTTTGGTAAAATCAAGGAATACATTCCGTAATTTTTGGTAAATTCAAGGAATACATTCCGTAATTTTTGGTAAAAACAAGGAATTACATTTAAAAAAGTTGTATCTTTGCATTATAAAAAATAGCAATTATGATACATCGATTTTTGTTTGAAAAAATTAAGAATCAACTGTTTAAAGGAAAGGCTATCATCATTATAGGGAGCCGTCAGATTGGCAAAACAAGTCTTCTGCACGAATTGTTTCCCAATACAGACAATATTGTCTGGCTTAATGGAGATGACCTTGAAGTGCAGCACATTGTCTCACATATCAACACCGCCCAATGGCGAACTTTGATAGGCGACAAAAAACTGATTATCATAGACGAAGCCCAACTGATAAGCGATATTGGTCTTCGCATGAAACTGATTACCGACCAATTGCAAGATGTACAATTGATTGCTACGGGTAGTTCTGCTTTTGAGTTGGCCAATCGCCTCAACGAACCTCTTACAGGACGTAAATGGGAACACAAAATGTATCCTTTGTCGTATGCCGAGATGGTAAAACACCACGGCTTATTAACAGAGCGTAGTCTTTTGACCCACAGATTGGTGTATGGCTATTACCCTGAAGTTGTTACATCTCCGGGGAACGAACGGGATATATTGCGTATGCTAACCGACAGTTATCTATACAAGGATATACTTTCGTTTGGTGGCATAAAAAAAAGCAACAAACTTGTTGCATTGCTCCAAGCGATAGCCTATCAAGTGGGTTCACAAGTGAGTTACTCCGAATTGTCCACCACTATCGGTATTGACGGCAAGACGGTGGAAACCTATATTGACCTGCTGGAAAAATGCTACATTATTTTCCGCCTGCCCTCTTTCTGCCGAAATCTACGCAACGAATTGAAACATAGCCGTAAAATATATTTTTACGACAATGGCATACGCAATGCACTCATTTCCAACTTTGCTCCTATACAAAATAGAACAGATGCAGGAGCACTTTGGGAAAATTTTGCCGTATCGGAGCGAATGAAATACTGTCAATATCAAGACCATTGGTGTAACCGATACTTTTGGCGTACACACAAACAAAAGGAAATAGACTACATAGAAGAGTACAATGGCAAATTGCATGCCTACGAGTTTAAATACAATCCCCGAAAACCGGCAAAAGTACCTAAGGACTTTGCCGAGGCTTATCCCGATGCCTCTTTTACAGAAATTACCCCTGAAAACATAGAAGAGTTTTTGCTGTCTCATTAATAATCAACTATGAGACTTTATTACAACAAACGCAAAACCAGCCTTTTGCGTTTGTTATCTTTTTAAAACAATGACAGTATAATTACCCTTATCTTTATTCAAAGGATTGTTTTTCCATGTATTCTGCAGACAAACTCTCATTGGTTCATTAGCATGAAAACATCTCAATTGAGGTAAAATATACCATTTGTTATTGTCTTTGTCCATATAAAAACAGGTGTTTTCTGTCAAATATCCGTTGTTTATATACCATTGTTGAGGCAACACTTCCACAGAGACAAAACAAACACTCCCTTTGAGCAAGTTTTTAACATTGGTAATATCAACCAAAACTTTAGATTTGCCTTTAGGGTTAAAAACCATCATTTCTTTTTGAGCAATTGGCAGGTCAGGTAAGTTGAATGTATCGTTTAGAGTATAAAAAACAACTTTAAATGGCAATTTTGCCCTGCTTTTCCAATATTTCACATGTGTATCATGCTGAATAAGCAAATATGTTGCCGAATTCAACTCTTCGACACTTAACAAAGTAGCATATTTATTTTCATTGCCTCCTATGGCAATGCTATATGGAATAGTTTGGCCTTGCAATATTCCACACAAAAACAGAGAAAGAGAAAATAACATATGCTTGATTTTCATTCGATTCATTTTTTGTTCAGCGTTTGTCTTTATGATATTTTGGGTTCCTTTCCAAGTATCTTAGGAATAAAAAAAACGATAAAACAAATGTTCTATCGCAATAAAAAAATATATGATGAAAAAATAATTTATTTTAGCAAAGTTTTGTGGAGGATAACGGATTCGAACCGTTGACCCTCTGCGTGCAAGGCAGATGCTCTAGCCAGCTGAGCTAATCCCCCGTGGATGTAAC
>JAFZUH010000131.1 GCA_017618435.1 Bacteroidales bacterium
AAAGACTAAAAAAAGAACTAGAAGTATCAAGAAATAATGAAGAAACATATAGATTAGAAATGTTAGATATAACGAAAAAATTAGGATTAAATGAAGAAACAATGTTTGATGAAGTAAAAGATAAAGCAGAAAGACTAAATAATATAATAAAAGAAGTAAGAGAATATATAGAAAAATATGAAACAATATCAGGTTATTATGATAGTAATTATGATGAACATCTAAAAGATAATACATATCAAAAAAAATCAGAGTTACATCAAACAGATAAATTTGTTGTACGTTATCCTTTTTTGAAGATTTTTTAATCATGAAAGTTATTAAATTATTTTCGGATATATTAGTGGTAGATGGATTTCAACGGAGTCTCATACAAGATTATAATCGAAAAAAAACTTTTTTTATTCCGCTGGAATTAAGCGATTTGATAAAAAGATATGATGGTAAAATATCAATAAATCAGATAAATAAGTTGAAGAAACACAAACAAAAAAATATTTATATTGAATATTATGAGTTTTTAAAAGAGAATGATATTATTTTTATTGTGGAAGATTCATTGCAAAATTTATTTCCTAAAATTTCTAAAAAATATGAATTACCTTTTAATATTGATTGTTTAACGATATTATTGTCAAATATTAACTATACAATTATATATAAAGCATTTGAAAAAGGCTTATTTAATACTATAGCGTGTTTTTCTATTACGTGTTGTGATGAAGTACATTTGAAAGACATACATGCTTTAATAGATATTATAAGTAGAAGTGAAGCTAGATATGTTAAAATAACAATACAAAAAGATCGACATTTAACTTATAAAAATTCATTATTACTCATTGAATATATAGATATATCTATAAAATATAATTTTTTTCAAGAGATTGTGTATCAGATAAAATATCCGAAATTTTCAAATATATTTGCATTATATATAGAATCATTATATTATAATCCTTATTTTCATAAACAAATATTTATAGACTATGATGGTGCTATAAAAAATACACCAGAAACAGAAGATGTTGGTTTTAATATAAAATTTATAAATAAAGAATCCACTTTTGAAAAGATTGTAAACAATTCATCACTAAAAAGATACGATAAAATAACAAAGGATAAAATAGAAATTTGCAAAGTCTGTGAAATGCGTTATATGTGCATAAATAATAAAGTGCCACAAAAAAAAGGTCAATATTGGTATTATCAAACAAGTTGTATTTATAATCCTTTTATTTGTAAGTGGGCTGATGATGAAAACTTTGTTCCCATAGAAGAATGTGGTTATTTTGATAAATCATTTCGATTTGTTCCAGATTATGAAAAAATAGATCTGTTAAACAAGACTATTTGGGGAGACAAAGAATGATTTTTATTAGGAAAAGTTCAAGTTGGAATTTATAAAATTTTAGTGAAAATTTTACTATTTTAATTCTACCAACAGATTGTGTATAGATTCTATACAAGATAATACCAAAACATAGCCATCTATTATTTTAAAATAAAAATCCGCCAAAGAGGAAAAGTGAGGGTTGGACACCTTTATTTTTCCTCTTTTTTGTTCAAAGTCTATGCTTTGCAGGGCTATATCTTCAAAAAAACTGATACCCTGTTCGTAATATTGCTTGTACACGGCTTCTTTGGCTCCCCAAACTATATGCAGGGTAATATTGTCAATATGCGGCAATAGTTTCCGCTCGCTGTCAAGCAGTATTTTGTCCTCTATCCGTAGAATTTTCTCCCCTATTTTTTCAATATCAATACCGATTGGCACTTTTGGAGAAAAAGCAACAGCGACATAATCAAAACTATGGCTAATAGACAGGAAACCTTTTGGCTCTGTCAAAACAGGTTTTTCGTTGTTGAAATACGCAAGGCGGTAATCGCTACCGAGCATGTTTTTCAGCAGAAACCTGCTCCACAGCCACTGCAAACGTCTGTTTTTGTGTTTGAAATTTTGCAACAACAATCTATCTTGTTCGCTCAAAACAACATTGTCGAGCAACATTTGCTCGTCATCTGTCATTTTTGTCCAAACAATTTGAATGTTTCTGTCAAGATTATTCCACGTTTCCAAAGGCATAAATATATAAAAACCATCAAATACAAAAATAACATTTTTCGTTGAAAGGAAATCTTTTTTGGCGGAAAAATTGCAGACAAGCGTTTTTCTCAAATAAATATATGATAAAAAATGCTATTTTTGCAGTTTAGGTTTGAACAGATACAATTCGGGCAAAAAAATATAAAAATAAGATGTATAGTTTGTATATCAAAGAGATAAAAGTTTTTCTGCATTCCATTATCGGATATATTGTAATGGGTGTGTTTTTAAGTCTGACGGGTTTGTTTTTGTGGGTTTTCCCAATGTCATATAATATTTTGGACAGAGGTTATGCCGATTTGGGGTCGTTTTTTGGTCTGGCTCCCATTGTTTTTCTGTTGCTCATACCCGCCATTACCATGCGTAGTTTTGCCGAAGAAAAAAGAGTGGGCACCATGGAACTTTTGCTGACAATGCCATTGAACAACCGTCAAATCGTTTTGGCAAAATATTTAGCGGCGATAACCTTGCTGTTCATCGCCTTGCTTCCGACATTGATTTATGTTTTTTCCATCAATGCCTTGGGCTATCCGCAAGGCAATATGGATATGGGAGCCACGTGGGGTTCTTATTTGGGTCTGTTGTTTTTGGGGGCAAGTTTTGCTGCCATCGGGCTTTTTGCCTCTTTGATAACCGACAGCCAGATAGTTTCGTTTATCGTAGCCGTATTGTTGTGTTTTGTCATTTGGTTGGGATTCGATTTTATTTATTCTTTTAATATTTTTGGTTCTTTTGGGTTAATTATCAAATCATTGGGCATAGAACATCACTATTCTTCCATCAGCAGAGGCGTGATAGACACAAGAGATGTAATTTATTTTTTGAGTGTCATTGTTCTCTTTTTGGAATTTTCCCATCTGAAATTACAAAGTAGAAAGTGGTAGGACTTATGAGCGAAAAAAATAAAAAAGAAACGTTGAATATGAAGAGGAGCAATCTCATCGTCTTTTTGATGATTATAATAGTAGTGATAGCCCTGAATATCATCTCTTCATTTGTATTTACCCGAATAGATTTAACGGCAGAAAAGCGTTATACCATTTCCAATTCCACGCGGACAATGTTGAAAAATCTTGACGATATTGTTTATATAAAAGTTTATCTGGACGGCAAGGGTTTGCCCGCCGATTTTGCCGAATTGTCTTTGAAAACAAGAGAACTGTTGGACGAAATGCGTGCATATTCCGACAATATTGAATATGAATTTATTGACCCGACAAAAAATGTCAGCACAGAGGAGTTGCGTGCCATCTATGGAGAATTGTATTCCAAAGGCTTAAGACCGCAGCCCATACAAACCATGGAAGCCGATGGTGTCAGCACCCGCTACATTGTTCCCGGGGCTTTGGTGTATTACAAACAGTTTGAAATACCGCTGCAATTGGTAGATTCAGACGATGGCTTGTTGGCACAACGGGACGATATTGTCAAATATTCCATAGAAAAATTGGAATACAATGTGGGCAATGCCATTCGGAGAATTACCCATCAACAAAAAGCCAAGGTTGCTTTTTTGAAAGGTCATGGCGAACTGACCAATGCGGAAGTTTTTAAGGCAGCCGTGGCTATCGCCCAATTTTATGAAGTGGATTCCGTAGTTTTGGACAACAGAATTACAACGGGTATTTTCAATGTGGTGGTAACAGACACGGTCAATGGGGATTTCAATATCAAAGGAAACAAATATGACCTATTAATCATTGCCAAACCGACCAAACCTTTTTCCGATTACGAAAAATTTATGTTGGACCAATTTGTTATGCGTGGCGGAAAACTCTTGTGGTATGTTGACCCTGTGATGGCCGAAATAGACAGCATGTACAATTTGCCTGAAATGCCTTGTTTGCCGCAAAACCTGAATCTGGAAGATATGTTTTTCCGTTACGGGGTAAGGTTCAATACCAATTTGCTGCAAGACATCAACGCCTTGTCTATACCTGTCAGCAGCGGAGAAAATGTGGCGGGACAAGCCCAATACAAAATGATTCCATTCTATTATTTTCCTGTTATCACTCCTTTTGTTGACCACCCTATCGTTAAGAATTTAAGTTGGTTGCGTACAGAGTTTGTCAGTTCAATCGATACCGTGGGAACATCGAACAGCAATTTGAAAAAAACGGTGCTTTTAACATCTTCACAAACAACCAAAGTATTGAACACACCTGCCATTATCAGTTTGGAGGTACTCAAAAAAAGAGCCGATTTGCGACAATTCAACAAACAATATCTGCCTATAAGTGTGTTGGTTGAAGGAGAATTTACCTCTTTATATACCGATTTGCAAGGCGAAAATGTCGAACAACTCAATGTTATTTACAAAAGCAAACCAACAAAAATGATTTTTGTCGCCGATGGCGATATGATAAAAAACCAATTCGGAAAAGATAATTTTATCTATCCTTTGGGATATGACAAACACACGGCGACCGCTTTTGCCAACAAAAACTTCCTGCTCAATGCGGTCAATTATCTTTGCGATGATGAAGACATTTTGCAAGTTCGTTCCAAAGATTTCAAAATGAGAATTTTGGATAAAAACAAAATACTTAAAAACCGAGGGTTTTGGCAAACCGTCAATCTTGTTTTGCCCTTGCTGCTTATCCTGATAATGGGTGTTGTTTTATTAACTATGAGATATTTTAAATATAAAAAATAGATGAAAGCGAACAAAAAAAATACAATAATTGCCGTTGTGGCAACCGTTTTGTTATTAATTGCCGTCATATTGTTGTTTTCAAGACAATCGGGAACCATAGGCAAAGATGTAAAAAGTTTTGCCATTGAAGATACGGCTGCCGTTTACCAAATATTTATTGCCGATGCCAATCAACACCAAGTATTGTTGCAACGTCAAAAAGACAATTCTTGGATTGTAAACAAAGTCTATCCCGCTATGCAACCCAATGTGGAAGATTTGTTGGCTTGTATGACCAATGTGGTGGTGAAGGCTCCCGTGGCCAAAAAAGCAAGAGAAAACATAAACAAACAAATGGCTGTCGGTGCGGTTAAAGTAGAAATATATTACACCGATTATCATATAAATATAGGAAAATTTAAGACTTGGAAATACAAAAACAAAAAAGTTTATTACATCGGCCAGCAAACTATGGACAATTTGGGCAATTACGCCTTGTTGGAAGGGGCAAAAGTGCCTTGTGTAATATATCTGCCCGGTTTTAGAGGGTTTGTCCGCCCGAAATATTCCCCTCTGGAAGACAATTGGCGTTCCCATAACATTGTCAAACTGAAATTATCCAAAATACAAAGAGTGGAAAGCATTGATTTTGAAAACCCTCAGCAAAGTTTTCGTATAGAAAAAAGTGCAGACCAACGGCATTTTGATATATTTAATATGGAAAATATTCAACTTGTGCCTTATGATACGCTCAAGATGTTGGACCACCTGTCCGATTATCGTGATTTGAATTACGAAATGCAGGAGACAGAATTGACAGCGGAAGAAATAGACAGTATTTTTTCCCGCAAGTTTAAAGAAATCACCATTACCGATATTGACGGCAATTCAACAAAAATAACCATGTTTAGAATTGAAACCATCTTGAACACAGACGAATACGATTATAATATGGCTTTCGTAGATGCTTTTAACAGAGATAAATTTTATGCCATTATTAATGATAATCCGTCTGAAATATTCTTGTGTCAATTCTTTGTTTTTGACAGAATTGTTCAACCGCTTGAGTATTATTTTATTGATTCTCCCCACAAAGCAACGCCATCGTTGCGGGAAATAAAAGAATATGGAAATTAAATGTAAACATATTGCCGATTTGCCACAAGTGGCAAAAGCGTTGTTGCAAGCCTATCCGACTCAACGGATATTTGCTCTTCGCGGGCAAATGGGAGCAGGCAAAACAACATTTATGCAGGCTATGCTGACTTGTTTGGGAAGCAAAAGCGAGGCTTCGAGTCCGACCTTTGCCCTCGTGAATGAATATGAACTACCCGACGAAAAACTTTGCTATCATTTTGATTTTTACCGCATAAAAAACATAGAAGAAGCCATCAATATCGGTCTTGAAGAATATTTGTATAGCGGTTATTACTGCTTTATAGAATGGGCAGA
>JAFZUH010000132.1 GCA_017618435.1 Bacteroidales bacterium
TACTGCGGAATATTTTTAGAAGTATTGGCCGTTTATTTTATGGGATTTGTATTACTAACCATCGGTGGAAAAACAAAAAAGCACCAATATCAATATCAAAAATTGCTCAGACGTGCCTTCAGGTTTGTCTTTCATTTTGCTCCCAATGACGGATATGTGGTTCACAATAGAGAACTATTACAAAACAAACCCCAACTTATCATTGCCAATCATCAATCTATTGTAGATATAGTTGCAATAATGTCCATATCGCCCAATTTTATTGTTTTGACCAACGACTGGGTATGGAACTCATTTTGGATGGGAAAAATTATACGCAATGCAGGTTTTATGAAAATAGACCAAGATTTGTTGTCTAATACCGAACAGATAAAAGAAAAAATACAAAATGGTTATTCTATCGTTATTTTTCCAGAGGCCACACGTTCTGTTAATTGTACAATAGGACCATTTCACAAAGGGGCATTTTATCTTGCCCAACAACTTCATTTGGATATTCAGCCTATTGTTCTACATGGCACAGGTCATATTGTCCCTAAACACAGTCTAATAATCAGACGGGGAAGAATAGATGTAAAAATATTACCCGCCATACAAACAGAGACTTCACCTTTGTTTAACCACGAAAAACTATTGCAAACAGCCAAAAACTACAAAAACTATATGGTAGAACAATATCAATTATTGTCCCAAGAAATCGAAACCGCCAAATATTGGAAACAAACACTATTGCACAACTATTTATACAAAGGAAGGGAAGTTTGGCTGCACGCTAAACATACAATGAAAAAGTACAATAATTTCCAAGACATTGTGGATTTATTGCCTCAACAAGGTTCTGTATTTGTCCAAAATTGCCGGCAAGGAGAAATTGCATTAATTTCGGCTCTATGTCGCCCAAATTTATCTGTTTATGCGTTTGAAAAACAAGAAAACCATTGGCTGACTGCCCAAAATTGTGCCGGCAATCCCGACAATTTACACTATGTGGCAGAGGAATCAGTTATGCAACAATGCCACACTATTATTTCATACGCTCCCACTCCTGAACAAATACAAACTTTGTATCCATATCAAACAACACACAACATTTATATCTTATCGGACAGCAAAGCAAATATTGACAAAACAAAACTGATAGCAGAAACATCTGATTATAAAATTTTACAAATCATATAAATATGAAAAAAATAATTATATCATTATTTATTTTAGGCTATATGTTGCCTAATTTTGCTCAAACAAAAATTTATCTTTGGTACAATAAAAAAGGCAAACCGATTCATCGTTCGGCCTATATAATCGCCTACCCTGCCCCCGATTCTGCAAGGAAAGATGTAGGTATTATCGTATCACCGGGAGGCAGTTATGCTCATTTAATGGGCATAAAAACAGAAGGCTTTGGCGTTGCCGAATGGTTAAATGCCAATGGAATATCGGCATTTGTTCTTCATTATCGTGTAGGTTGGGGACATCATCACCCACAAGAAATACAAGATTGGCAAAAAACGGCTCTGTACATCAGAAATAATGCAGAAAAATATAACATTAACAAAAACAAAATCGGAGCCATGGGCTTTTCGGCTGGAGGGCATTTGTCATTGTTGGCAGCCATGCTCAAAGACACTTGTTTGGTGGATACTACTTTTACAGAAACAGTCAATCCCAATTTTGTTGTCCCTGTATATCCCGTAGTTTCCATGCAAGACAGTTTGGCACACAAACGCTCAAGACGCAATCTTTTGGGATTGCCATTAACGCAAGAACGGAAAAATGATTTTTCTATAGAACTGCAAGTTACAGAAGATTTTCCACCTGTTTTTCTGGTAGCCAACAAAGATGACCACAAGGTGAAATACCAAAATAGTGAAAACCTGTCCCGCGTGCTCGCCAGAAAAACCAAAAACCACAAATTTCTGCTCTATAATGAAGGCGGACACGGCTACGGCGGCAAGGACAGACCTCAGTACGAATGCACTCAATGGAAAAATCAATTTATATTGTGGTTAAAAGAATTAAAATTAATTGATTAACATATTTTTATGGAAAACTCTGTAAATTTTAAACCGAATATAGAATACCAATCGCCTGAAGTTATAAAAGCATTTCAGGAACAAGAGATGAGAAAAATGTTGAAATATCTGCAACAAAATTCCCGTTTCTATCAACGGATGTTTGCCGAAAATCACATTAATATCAATACAATACAAACTTTGGAAGATTTGCAGGCAATACCTGTTACCACCAAAGAAGACTTACAAAAATACAATGATGATTTTATCTGTGTCCCCAAAGAAAAAATTGTCGATTATGTTACCACTTCGGGGACATTATCCGACCCGACAACATTTACTTGCACCGCCAAAGACTTGGACAGGTTGGCATACAATGAAGCCATATCTTTTACTTGTGCGGGCGGACATGCCGGAGAAATTTACCAATTGATGACCACCATAGACAAACGGTTTATGGCCGGATTGGCATACTTTATCGGCATTCAGAAAATGGGAGCCGGAATTGTACGTGTAGGCAACGGAATACCCGAACTGCAATGGGATACCATTCAACGCATTAAACCCGATGCGATAATCTGCGTACCTTCTTTTATTTTGAAAATCATCAATTACGCAAAAGAACATCATATCGATTATCAAAATTGCAGTGTCAAAAAGGCGATTTGCATCGGAGAAAATTTAAGAGATGAAAACTTTGAACTCAATCTTTTAGGGAAAAAAATAAAAGAAAATTGGGATATAGACCTTTATTCCACATACGCTTCAACCGAAATGGGGGCTTCGTTTTGTGAATGTCAAGCAGGCAAAGGCGGTCACCATCACCCTGAATTGTTGATTTGTGAACTTTTAGATGAGTTTAACAAGCCCGTTCCCAAAGGTGGCATAGGTGAATTGGTCATTACCTCTTTAGGTGTGGAAGGCATGCCTTTGTTGAGATTCAAAACAGGTGATATTGTACAATTTCACGATGAACCTTGTTCTTGTGGGCGTACCACAATGAGAGTAAGTCCTGTAATCGGCAGGAAAAAACAAATGATAAAATTCAAAGGAACAACCTTGTATCCTGCCGCATTTTTTGATGTGTTGGACAATGTTGATTTTATCGAAAACTATTATGTAGAGGTCTTCATCAACGAAATTGGAACTGACCAAATTAAAGTTGTGGTTGGCAACAAAGATGTAACCAGAAAAGCGGAAGATATTATCAAAGACCTAAAAGACAGATTCAGAGCCAAACTGCGTGTCGCTCCCGATATTTGTTTTGATGAAATCAATCGCATTCGAGAAAAAATACAACCCGAAATCAAACGAAAACCAACCAAATTTTTCGATTTACGGAACAATCAATCAAAATAAAAACAGCGGACAATGTCCGCTGTTTTTATTGATAGACACCCCAAATTGCCCCACAAAACATATCCTCAACAACATAAAGACTAATGCCTTACTTGGTTTTCAGATTTTTTTAGAATTATTTTTAAAAAATTTTGGATTCATTTTAAATTTTTTATTACCTTTGCAACGATTATTTAATAACCTTAATTGATATATTAAAAAGATATGCAAACCGTTGTTTTGATATTAATGTTTTTAGTCA
>JAFZUH010000014.1 GCA_017618435.1 Bacteroidales bacterium
GATACAATTAAGGATTTTCACAAAAAAAATATAACACGATGGAACCCGAAAAATCTTCCCAAAGGTATAAAATCTCCAAGGCAATGTTGGAGCGTATCCCCAAATATTATTATTATATAAAGGAATTGAAACGCAGGGGCGAGGAGTATATCTCTTCGGCGGAGGTTGCCACCGCTCTACGGCTGAATGCCATTCAGGTGCGAAAGGAATTTGCGGAGGTGTCGTCTGTGGCAGGCAAACCGCGAATAGGATTCAGAATAGATACCTTGCTCAAAGATATGGAGGTTTTTCTCGGGTATAACAATATTGACGAGGTGATTATTGTTGGTGCAGGGCGTTTGGGGCAGGCTCTTATGTTTTATGACGGCTTTCAAAAATATGGCTTTAATATTGTCGCCGCCTTTGACAATAATCCCAAATTGTTTGGTATGACATTTAACGAAAAACCTGTATTGGATATAAATGAATTGCCGCAATTTGTCCAACAAATGAATATAAAAATGGCGATAATTGCTTTGCCGAAACAATATACGCAAGAAGTTGCCAATCTGCTGGTAAAATCTGGCATAAAAGGTATTCTGAATTTCTCCCAAAGATTTTTGGAAGTGCCCGAAGATGTCGTTGTGCAGGATATAAATATTGTGGCTACGTTGGCCATTCTGGCAAGAAATATGAAGAAAAGACAAGAATAATAGATAAGTAATATTTTATTTGTCTGCAAAAATGGATTCATCAACAGAATTATTGCAAGTTTCGCACTTTTCTTTAAGTTTTTTATCTTCCAAGGGGAACAACAAAGTTGTTGAAGACTTGTCTTTCTCGCTCCAAAAGGGGAAAACCTTGGGTATAGTCGGGGAATCCGGCTCGGGCAAGTCTGTTTCCATGCTGTCGATGATGCGGCTGTTCAACGATAAGAAAGTGAAATATGAGGGCAATATTTGTTTTTGCGACAACGGTGAAACGGTGGATTTGTTGGCTTTGTCAAACAACAAAATGAGACATTATCGCGGCAATAGAATAGCGATGATATTTCAGGAACCCATGACCTCGTTGAATCCCTCTATGCGTTGCGGACATCAGATAACGGAAGTGTTGTGCCTGCATGCACACATGTCAAAAAAAACGGCACAACAGCGGGCTTTGGAGTTGCTCAAAGAGGTGATGTTGCCCGATGTGCAGAAAGTGTTCCGTGCCTATCCGCATGAAATTTCGGGCGGGCAGAAGCAACGCGTGATGATAGCCATGGCTATGGCCTGCAATCCGGACGTGCTGATAGCAGACGAACCGACTACGGCGTTAGACGTTACCGTGCAGAAAAGTATTATCGAGTTGATGAAAAGCCTGCAGCAAAAGCACGGCATGAGTATCATTTTTATTACCCACGATTTGGGCGTGGTGGCACAAATCGCCGATGAAGTGTTGGTGATGTACAAGGGAAAAAAGGTTGAACAAAATGATATAAAAAATATTTTTTCCAACCCTCAGCACAATTATACCAAAGGGCTTTTGGCTTGTAGGGTTCCCTTGAATGCACGCTGGAAAAAACTGCCCTCCATCGCCGACTTTATGCAGGAAAATGCAACAACGGCATTTGTCAAGGAAGAAATAACTGCCGAACAATGGAAAACCGAATCCGAAAGATTGATGCAGGCAACGCCATTGCTGCAAGTGAAACATTTGTCGAAATATTATCCCTTAAAAAGGAAATTGTTTGCTCCGCGAACCTATTATAAAGGTGTTGATGATGTAAGTTTTGATGTCTATGAAGGGGAAACCTTGGGCTTGGTAGGAGAATCGGGCTGCGGAAAAACGACATTGGGGCGTTCTCTGTTGAGATTGATAGAACCCACTTGCGGGCAAATCATCTATCAAGGGGCGGATATTTGCCGATTGACAGAATCGGAGATGCGGCAAAGACGGAAAGATATGCAGATTATATTTCAAGACCCGTATTCTTCTTTGAATCCCCGCTTTACCATAGGCAATGCCATTATGGAACCTATGCAGATACACCGCCTTTATGCCAATGACAGGGAGAGAAAAGACCATGTGATGGATTTGTTGGCAAAAGTGGGCTTGCAGGAAAAACATTTCTATGCTTATCCGCATCAGTTCTCAGGCGGGCAACGGCAACGCATTTGCATTGCAAGGGCTTTGGCACTGAACCCCAAATTTGTCATCTGCGATGAGTCGGTGTCTGCTCTTGACGTATCGGTGCAAGCACAGGTTTTGAATCTGTTAAACGATTTGAAAAAAGAATTTAAATTGACCTATATTTTTATTTCCCACGATTTATCGGTGGTAAAATATATGTCCCATCGTGTGATGGTTATGCGGAACGGCAAAATACAGGAATTGAATTTCGCTGACGATTTGTACGCCCACCCGCAAACGGAATACACCAAAGAATTGATAGCCGCCATTCCCAAGATAGCCTGCGTGTAGCAAGCCCCACTGTATCTTTGCTATCTGAAACAATACAATCTTTCTGCTTGTGATAATGTTCACATAATATTTTCCCTTTCTATATTAACGAGAATTTAAGGAGAGGGGAGATAAAAATTTTTCAAAAAATATAATTTTTTTTATCTTATCCTTAATTTTTCATATAAATGATTTATATATTTATGAAAAGAAAACATAATATTTCTTCATTAAAATTTTTATTATATATATAATCGAATAAAAAATAATCATATATAAACAAAA
>JAFZUH010000133.1 GCA_017618435.1 Bacteroidales bacterium
AGAAGGTTAA
Organism: Bacteroidales bacterium; assembly: GCA_017618435.1. Lineage (GTDB taxonomy): Bacteria > Bacteroidota > Bacteroidia > Bacteroidales > WCHB1-69 > UBA1205. The sequence continues at coordinate 11 of JAFZUH010000133.1, forward strand.
TATTGATTTTTTCAAAAAAACTAATTTTTCTCAAAAGGTGTACTTCGGTACGCCTTTACCTTTTCTTGTAAGCGAACAGATAAAAATTCTTCAAGAAATATCATCGCTTGGCAGCGGACATATAAAAATATTATAAGAAGTATCATCGCTTTACAGCGGAAAAGCAAAAATATTTCAAGAAGTATCATCGCCAATAAACAAAAAAGCGGAAACGTACCGAGATACGCCTCCGCAAAAAATATATATTTCATACTCTTCATTTAATGATGACCTCGCAACGCTGCACTACCATCATTCCGCAGCCCCGACAGATGGCGGATTGTTGCGGAGAGTGCCGAAAATGTCATGGGAGGGGCTTGGCAGATATTTGCCTGCACGTTTGCACGGCGAGGTGCTTGATAGCGAAAAGTCCCAAACATTTCTGGTGGCATTGTTGAACAATGGGTCAATGTTTGTTAATGTATTTTTGTGGTTAAGTTTGTTCAGGTTGTCAGCCGAAGCCTTGAGCAGACAATTATTAAACTGTATGTCAAACAGCGATTGTTGTACCGAGTCTATAAGTATCTCATTGCTGACACCGCCGGTACCTGAAATGATGTTGTTGTTCAATTCGGCAACCATGTCACCATATATCACGCTTGTACTTTGTTCTGTCGCATATTTGTAATAATTGCTGATGAGCACGGTGGGGGTTGTCCGCGAACTCTCGTAGAGGTTGTAAATGGTATTGTTGTTTAATTGGCAGTTGCCGCCGGCACTCAGATAGACGCCATAAACGGCACAGTCGGTAATAATATTGTTTTCTGCAACCAAATTATAGGCTCTGGTGTGCAGCCCGAAGAGTGCATTTTGTTTGATAATGGTGTTGGTTAATATGAGTTTGTTGCCCATGGCGGATTCTATGGTCTCCGCTTGTATGCCAATATAGGCATTGGAGATTTGGGCGTAATTTATCACGTGGTCTTTGTTGCTTTCCATCAGCCAGATTCTATCCCAGAGGGCGTAATCTTGCATAGACCAGTGGTCGGTTCTGTCTCCGCCGAACAGCACGGGTTTGTCTTTGCTGCCGTTTACGTGCAGGCAACTCCCCCGATAACACAACATACCGCCGTTTTTATGAATATACACGCGGGTACCTTCTTCTATGTCCAATTGTGCCGATGAATCCACAACAGCATAACCGTAAATGACGTACGGCTTGTCGTTCCGCCAAGTGATATGCTCATTCTCATGGGCGACAATCTTGCATGGCAACCCGAAATAGGTTGCATCGGGGAGAATGAAATGCACATCCTGACCTGCCGCTTCCAATACTACCCGTTGTTTGGTGTTGTTGGTATGGAAGAAAATAGTGTCCGTAACCACCAGCGGATTGTTCGCTCCATTGGGAGGTATATTCACGCGGATAAAAATAAATATGCTGTCTCCGCCGGCTATCTCCACATCGTCAAGTTGGTTGGTTGCACTCCCGTCTATATTCAGACTGTAATACGAAGAACTGCCATTGTACAAACGGATACTTGTTTTGACGGTTTGTTTGTAGGGATTGTACACTTTGAGTTGTTTGGTCGTTGTCGTCAGAGAGGTAAAAACCGTATCGAAAAACACCGTATTGGTCGAAAAACGCAAGTACGCTTCCGCTCCATTGTAAAAAACCGTTTTGCGACACCCTATAAACGGTAGGGCAAACAGGGCTGTCAATACATATATATATATATTTCTTTTCATCGTTATAACAAAACGTAAAAATGTTATATTTAGTACATCTCGGCATTTTTTTGTCTTTTTGGGGTGAATACTGTTGGCAAAAACAGGTTTTATTTCCATAAAAAATTATACCTTTGCAGTGTAATGGCAACATACCCATTTTTATTTTATTTATAGAATTGAAAAATAAAAAAAATATAGATATGCAAAAATTATTATTGTTAGGAGATGAAGCGATAGCACAAGCCTTTATCGATGCAGGTGGCAGCGCTATCAACAGTAATCCTGGGACACCCTCAACTCAGATTACCGAATATGTAATCAAATCCAAAGAAGCCAAGGAAAAAGGTATCATCGCCAACTG
>JAFZUH010000134.1 GCA_017618435.1 Bacteroidales bacterium
GTGCTTGTATCAAACGTCAGGTAGTGAACAGCCAGAGGGCTGCAATGGGCTTGGAAACCTTGTCATCGGGCGTTTACAATCTTTTGATAAGGCTGTCAGACGGCAAACTGTACAACAAAAAAGTTGTTGTAACGAAATAATGAATAATTGATTAAAAGTGTTGTAGAGCCGCAATTACATTGCGGCTCTTTTTTATTAAAGATTTGATTGATTTTTGGGAATAATACCATTTTTTATCGCATTTATACAAAAGTTTTCAAATTTTTATGTACATTTGCAAAAAAATTTTTTTATAAGAAGATGACAAATTTTGATGTAATAGTAATCGGAAGCGGTCCTGGTGGTTATGTTGCTGCTATAAAAGCCGCTCAATTGGGAATGAAAACCGCTGTTGTAGAACGTGCTGAATTAGGAGGAATATGCTTGAATTGGGGTTGTATTCCAACCAAAGCGTTGATGAAATCGGCACAAGTTTTCCGTTATTTGCAACATGCTGCAGACTATGGTGTTGCAGTAAACGGAGAGGTAAAACCAGATTTTGCCGCCATGGTGGCCCGTAGTCGTGCCGTGGCTGAAAATATGAGCAAGGGTATTCAGTTTTTGTTTAAGAAAAACAATATTGAAGTCATTGCAGGGCACGGAAAGGTTTTGCCCGGCAAAATAGTGGAAGTGGAAAATGCAGACGGTGAAAAAACACAATATACCGCCAATCATATTATTTTGGCAACAGGAGCCCGTTCGCGGGTGTTGCCCAACCTGCCGCAAGACGGCAAAAAAATCATCGGCTACAGACAAGCCCTTACTTTGCCCCAACAACCTGAAAGTATGGTTGTTGTCGGTTCAGGAGCCATTGGCAGCGAATTGGCATTCTTCTACAATAGTTTGGGAACAAAGGTTACAATTATTGAATTGTTGCCCAATATTCTGCCTGTAGAAGACGAAGAAATATCCAAACAAGTAGACCGTGCTTTCCGCAAACAAGGTATGAAAGTGATGACAGAAGCCTCTGTGGAAAGTGTGGATACCACCGGCGACAAATGCAAGGTGCATGTAAAAGACAAACGGGGAAATATGCTTGAAATAGAAGCCGATGTGGTTTTGTCTGCTGTTGGCGTTCAAACAAATATAGAAAACCTTGGGTTGGAAGAAACCAACATTGCCGTAGAACGTGGCAAAGTTGTTGTTGATGATTTTTACCGCACCAATGTGGAAGGTGTTTATGCTATCGGTGATATTGTTCATGGACCGGCATTAGCACATGTTGCTTCCCGTGAAGCCATTGTTTGTGTGGAAAAATTGGCGGGACACAATCCCCAACCTATTCATTATGATAATATTCCGGGTTGTACCTATACAACTCCTGAAGTCGCTTCGGTGGGCTTGTCTGAAAAGAAAGCCATTGAATCGGGACATAATGTCAAGGTGGGCAAATTCCCGTATACCGCTTCAGGCAAAGCAACGGCAGCCGGTAGCAGAGATGGCATGGTGAAAGTTGTTGTTGATGCCGATAACGGAAAACTGTTGGGCTGTCATTTTGTCGGCGACAATGTTACGGAAATGATTGCCGAAGCCGTGATTATCAGACAGAATGATATTACAGCAGAACAAGTATTGGAAGCCGTTCATCCTCACCCGACAATGAGTGAAGCGGTGATGGAAGCGGTGGAGGCTGCTATAAGTCAAGCAATTCATTTATAATTATAAAAAAATAAAATTATGAAAGCATACGTTTTCCCCGGACAGGGGGCTCAATTTTCCGGAATGGGAAAAGAGTTGTACGAGACAAAATCTCAAGCAAAGGAATTATTCGAAAAGGCTAACGATATACTCGGATTTCGAATCAGTGATATAATGTTCAATGGCACTGCCGAAGAGCTGAAACAAACCAAAGTAACCCAACCGGCCATATTTTTGCATTCCACAATTTTGATAAGTTGTATGGAAAATTTTGCTCCCGATATGGTGGCAGGTCATTCTTTAGGAGAATTTTCTGCCTTGGTGGCAAGCAAATGTCTGTCTTTTGAAGACGGTTTGCGTTTGGTTTCACATCGTGCTATGGCTATGCAAAAAGCCTGCGAAAGACAAGAATCGACAATGGCGGCTGTTTTAGGGTTGGAAGACGAAAAGGTGATAGACATTTGTCGCAGGGCATCAAGGGAAATAGTGGTGGCTGCCAATTTCAACTGCCCGGGACAAGTGGTTATTTCCGGCTCTGTAAAAGGAGTTGCCGAAGTAAGCGAATTGTTGAAAGTTTCCGGGGCAAAAAGAGTTTTGCCTTTGAATGTGAGCGGGGCGTTCCATTCGCCTTTTATGGAACAGGCTCGTGCCGAATTGTCCCAAGCCATCAATTCCGTACAATTTAACAATCCGATTTGTCCGATATACCAAAACTGCACGGCTTTGCCTGCTACGGATACGGAAACCATACGGAAAAATCTCATCGCCCAATTGACGGCTCCTGTTATGTGGACACAAACTGTGAAAAATATGGTGGCTGACGGGGCTGCTTCTTTCACCGAAGTGGGACCGGGGGCTGTTTTGCAGGGTTTGATACGGAAAATTGCAACAGGAATTGAAGTTGCCGGAATACAATAATATAAAAATATTCTTGTGATATGAAAAAGTTAGTTTATTTGCCGCTTGTTGTGGTAGTAGCAGGCTTGCTGTTTTGTACAGCGTGTAAGAAAAAGGAAATATCCTCAAATGCTCTTGCAATAGGACAAAATTTAGTTATATCACAAGATTCTATTACTATTATATCACAAGATACGGGTTTTGTTGCACGGGATACCATCCCATTAGGCTCTATTAGTGAGACATGGACTTGCAATGAGGATAGATATAATATTACATTATATATTAATACATCTGATAGTATTATTTATTCGGTAGTAAATAGTAATGTAAGTCCAGGCATGATATGTTTTGCAAATGATTTATACTATCAATTTTCAATGAAAAATGATTCTATAATGGAATTTACAAAATGTTGGAGAACTTCTGATACCACAGATTTAATGAATTCGGTTTATAAATTAAACTACATTTCAACAAATGAAGTATTGGTAAGATTTGCAGGTTATGCACCAGCAGTTTATTGTTATCAATATAATTTTAATATACACAAATAAAAATGGTATGGAAAAGTTAGTTTTTTTTCCGCTTGTTGTGGTAGCAGGCTTGCTGTTTTGTACAGCGTGTAAGAAGAAGGGAATAAAAGAAGAAAAATTCTATCTCAATTAGGCAAAATCAGGTATTAACGACTATTGGTATGATAGTTGGGCATTAATTATAGAATAATATAAAACATAAAATATAAAAGATATGAACGCTTTACTTATCAGTAATTCAACCAACTTTGGAGAGCCGTATTTGGCATGGTGTCAAACCCATATTGATTTGTTTTGTCTGAAAAACAAAATCAATGCGAAAAGCAATATCGTTTTTGTGCCGTTTGCAGGCATAAACATCAATGGAGAGGCTTTTCCCAAAAGTTACGATGCCTACGAAACCCGTGTGAAAAATGTTTTCAAATCGTGGGGTTACAACAATTTGAAATCTGTTCATAAAAGCAAAAATAAAATCAAGGCAATAGAAGAAGCCGATTGTATCATTGTCGGCGGAGGAAACACATTCCATTTGGTAGCGGAATTGCACAACTATGATTTAGTGGATGCGATTGCTAAAAAAGTGAAAAAAGGTACTCCTTATATCGGTTGGAGTGCAGGCAGCAATGTTGCTTGTCCGACATTGTGTACCACAAACGATATGCCTGTTGTACAACCCAAAAGTTTTAAAACCTTGAATTTGGTGCCTTTCCAAATCAATCCGCATTATTTGGACCCGACTCCGGAAATAGACAAAATGATAAAACATGGCGGCGAGACCCGTCAAGACCGATTGAATGAATATTTGGCGGTCAACCAAAAAACCGTAGTTGTCGGATTAAGAGAATCTTGTGCTTTGTGGTTGGAAGGCAAAAAAATGTTTTTGCGTGGCGGAAAGAAAATGATTGTTTTCCAATACGGCAAAGAACCCTACGAAGTTGTTCCGGGCAGTGATGTAAGTAATTTGTTAAAATAAAATTGATAGAATATGGCAAATTTAAATTGTAAATATTTAGGTCTCAATTTGAGAAATCCGCTTATTATAGGCAGTTGCGGATTGACAAACAATATTGAGAAAATGAAAGAAATGGAAGCCCAAGGTGCCGGTGCTATTGTGTTGAAATCCATTTTTGAAGAACAAATCACCAATGAGGTGATGCAAGCCGGTCAAGAGGTTGAATTTGATGTTTCTTATCGTGATGCATTCGATTATATCAAAGGTTATACCGAAATGGCTTCATATCAAAAATATACCGATTTGATTCGTCAGGCAAAGGCGGCATTGCAGATTCCGGTTATTGCAAGTATCAATTGCACTTCAAGCGGCGATTGGACAGCATACGCCAAACGGATAGAAGATGCCGGAGCAGATGCTTTGGAATTGAATCTGTTCTTTTTGCCCTCCGATTTTGAAAAAACGGGCATACAATATGAGGAAACTTATTTTAAAATTGTAGAAAAAGTCCGCTCTACGGTTTCTATTCCTATTGCTATAAAAATAAGCCATTATTTTTCAGGATTGGCAAACACTTTGCAGCGTATGTCCCGAATGAATATCAACGGAATGGTTTTGTTCAACAGATTCTATAGTCCTGATATTGATATAGAAACGATGACGACAAAAGGGGCTCCTATTTTTGAAGAAAGTGATAATTTCTACGATTCATTACGCTGGATTGCTCTTTTGGACAAACATGTAAGTTGCGACCTTTGTGCAACATCGGGCATTGCAGACGGCAAAGATATGATAAAACAATTGCTTGTCGGTGCAGAAGCCGTTCAGGTTGTTTCTGCCGTTTACAACAAAGGTGTTTCGCATATCGCAACCATGTTGAAAGATTTGAACGATTGGATGGACAGACATCAATTTGCAACCATAGACCAAGTTGTCGGCAAAATGTCCTTTAATGAAATCGCTCATTCTGAAGCGTTTTTGCGTGTTCAGTTTATGAAACATTTTGCAGGAATAACTGAATAAATATGGCTTTCTTTTTTTAATATATATTTATGTTTCCGATATTTTTTATCGGAAACATTTTCTTTTTTTTGCAAAATCTTTGAAATGGAAACAAAACAATATTCCATCTTACTTGTTGATGATGAACCCGATATTGTGGATTTTATCAGTTATAATCTTAAAAAAGAGGGTTATCTTGTTTCTGTCGCTTATGATGGAAAAGAAGCCTTGGAGCAAGTAGCCCAAAATCGTCCTCATCTTATTCTGTTGGATGTTATGATGCCGGGAATGGACGGTTTTGAAGTATGTCAAACCATTCGTAAAGATATTTTAAACAAGGATATAATTATTGTTTTTTTGTCTGCACGCGGTGAAGATGATTTTCAAGTCAATGGATTTCAGGTTGGGGCAGACGATTATATTACCAAACCCATTGTTCCTAAAGTATTGTTGTGCAAAATACAAGCCCTGTTGAAGCGGGCGGAAACAAATGCAAAAAACAATAACACCACTTTTGACAACATCATTGTCAATACAGAAAATTATACGGTAACAATTGACAATAAGTCTGTTTTTCTTCCCAAAAAAGAATTTGAATTGTTGGTATTGCTTACTTCCAATCCCGACAAGGTGTTCAAACGTGAAGAAATTTATACGGCAATATGGGGAGATGAAATTATCGTTGGGGACAGAACGATAGATGTTCATGTAAGACGATTGAGAGAAAAATTGGGTAATAATAAAATCACTACCATAAAAGGAGTAGGCTATAAATACGAAAATAAATAATATGCACATAGATATTCTGACTTTGTTTCCGGAAATGTTTGACGGTGTCTTTACACAATCCATACTCAAAAGAGCCGTTCAAAAAGGGTTGTTTTCATATACTTTGCACAATATCAGAGATTATTCTACCGACAAACACAAGCGGGTTGATGATTATCCGTACGGAGGAGAATCGGGTATGGTGATGAAAATTGAGCCTATTGCCGCCTGTATTGAACATCTGCTCAAGCAAAGAACATACGATGAGATTGTTTTTCTTACTCCGGAAGGAAAAACCCTCAATCAATCTATTGCCAATGAACTTTCCATGAGCAAAAACCTGATTCTGCTATGTGGTCATTACAAAGGAATAGACGAGCGGATACGGGAAATTTTCATCACCAAAGAAATTTCCATTGGCGATTATGTGCTTTCAGGCGGAGAATTGCCTGCTGCGGTATTGTGTGACACTTTGGTACGATTGATTCCCGGTGTTTTACACGATGAAACATCGGCTTTGTCCGATTCTTTTCAATACGGGTTGTTATCCGCACCGGTATATACACGTCCTTATGATTTCAGGGGACATACGGTTCCCGATGTTTTGCTTTCAGGCAACCAAAAATTAATAGACGAATGGAAGTTGCAAAAAGCAGAAGAACGCACCCAAAAAAACAGACCCGATATTCTGGAAGGGGAATAATGGAAGAGGCTTGGAAAACATAGATACTATACCAAAAAGTGAGTAAAATCCGTCAAATATTTGCAAAAGAGAATATATAATTCAAATAAAAATAGTATTTTTGCAAAAGAAATTAAAAAATTGATAAACAATGGAAAAATTTGATCCGGCAATGGCAATCAATGCTGTCGCAGAAGTTTCAGCAGAAAGAGGTGTTAATCCTGATATTAATGATTCCGCTACATTTACCTTTCCCAAAGGTCAATTAATGACAGACACTTTTCATGGAGAGGCAGAAGGGTATTTTTTGTATTCCCGTCATTGGAATCCAAGCAATATGGCATTGTGCAAAGCCCTTGCGGCGATGGAAGGCACTCAATCCGCTTGGGTGACAGGTTCAGGTATGGCTGCCATCACTTGTACTTTGATGGAACTTGCAAAAGCGGGTGATCATATTGTTGCCTCTATGACGGTTTATGGCGGTACTTTTGCTTTCTTGAAAAATTATATTATTAATTATGGCGTTGAAGTTACTTTTGTTGATACAACAAATTTGGACGAAGTTCGTAAGGCTTGTAAATCAAATACAAAAGTTATCTATACTGAAACAATGTCCAATCCTCTTTTGAGAATAGCGAATGTGCCTGAATTGAGAAAGATAGCCGATGATTTTGGAGCAAAATTAGTGGTGGACAACACGTTTACTCCTATGGTTTTTTCTCCTTATCGTTTGGGAGCACATATTGTTGTTTATTCCATGACAAAATATGTAAATGGCAAAAATGATTGTGTTGCCGGTGCTATTTGTGCAGATGCGGATTTTATCAATGCATTAATAGATGTAAACAAAGGAACGGCAATGTTGTTGGGACCGGTGTTGGATTCATTCCGTTCAACTTCCATTTTGAAAAATTTGTACGATCTTCATATTAGAATGAAAAAACATTCTGAAAATGCAATGTATTTGGCAGAAAGATTCAAAGCACTCGGTATAAAAGTAAATTATCCGGGCATGTCAGAACATATAGACCATAAACTAATGGTTGAAGAATACAATGAACAATTCGGTTTTGGCGGAATGATAGCCATAGACTTGGGAACAGCAGAACGGGCCAATGCATTTATGGAAAAGATGCAGGAAAAAGGTGTGGGCTATCTGGCCGTTTCTTTGGGGTTCTTCCGCACATTGTTTTCTTGCAGCGGCAAATCAACTTCAAGCGAAGTGCCTCAAGAATACCAAGACAAAATGGGTATGTCTGAAGGTTTGGTCCGCTATTCCGTTGGTTTGGACAACGATATGTCAATGACCTTTGATAAAATAGAAGACGCTCTCAAAGAGTTGAAATACATATAAGGGATATTGTTTTAAATAATAATAGTTGTATTTTATTCATCGCTGATAGTTTCAGCGGTGATTTTTTATTCCCTTATTTGAAATTTTACAGACCGTTTTCCTTTTGTAAAAGACAAATCAAAAAATATTATACTTTTGCAAAAATTTATATACGATGTTTACAATAGAAAAAACAATTATTCCTCACGTTAAGCACATAGTGGTAGTTGCTTCGGGAAAAGGTGGTGTAGGTAAATCTACGGTGTCGGTTTTGTTGGCAACAACATTAGCCCGCAAAGGTTACAAAGTCGCTTTGGTAGATGCGGATATTTATGGTCCTTCGGTTCCAAAAATGTTCGGTATGGAAGATGAACAACTGATGGCACATACAGTTGATGGAGAAGAACTGATGATACCTATGGAAAAATACGGAGTGAAGTTCAATTCTGTCGGTTTTGTTGTCAATTCACATCAAGCGGTAATATGGAGAGGACCCTTGGCTGCCAATGTGTTGGGACAATTGTTTACCAAAACCGAATGGGGAGACATAGATTATATGATAGTGGATTTTCCTCCGGGGACAGGTGACATACAGTTGTCCGCTTTGCAACAATATAAAATAGATGCCGCCATAGTGGTTACCATTCCGCAAATATTATCGGTGAACGATGCCCGAAAGGGTGCCGATATGTTTTCGGAACAAAAACTCAATGTTCCTTTGTTGGGAATTGTGGAAAATATGTCTTGGTTTACACCCCAACAACACCCCGATGAAAAATATTACATATTCGGCAAAGATGGTGGTCAGATGTTGGCATCAGAATTTAATACCAAATTATTGGCTCAAATTCCATTGATAACAGAAGTCGGAGAAGCCGTTGAAGAAGGAAACAATCTTTTGGAAAAAAACAATGAAACCATCAATAGGATATTTGACGAAATGGCTGATTATGTAGTGGAAACTTTGTCAAATCCTGCTTTTGGCCAACATAATGGGAATGTAAAAATTGCTGTTCCTACGGTCAACAATCGGGTAGATGACCATTTCGGACATTGCGACCATTATACTATTTTTGAAGTAGATGACAATAAAAATATTGTAAATGAAGAAATTATGTCTGCAGGCGTTGGTTGCGGGTGCAAGTCGGGTATTGCTTTTGACTTGCGACAAAAAGGTGTAAGCATTATGTTGGCAGGCAATATGGGAGATGGAGCAAGAGAGGTTTTGACTTCAAATAATATCCGTGTGATAAGAGGGTGTTCAGGTGATATACATGAACTGATACATAATTATCTGGCAGGAAAAATTGCCGACAATGGCGTAGGTTGCAGTGCCCATGAGTGTCATTCCCACCAGTGCCATTAAAAACGTACAAGCAAATGCAAAAAGGCAACCTATAAGGTTGCCTTTTTATTTAGATTATTTGAAAATCCTTGTTTTTTAGTCTTTCTTTAAAGATGACTGAACGTGTTTTGCAATAAAATCGGCAAAATCATCAATAGACATCACCCCGACATCAATTTGTCCGTGTTGGCGGACAGAAACGGTTTTGTCGTTTTGTTCTTTTTCGCCGACAATAAGCATATAAGGAACTTTCCGCATTTCGGCATCTCTGATTTTTTTGCCGGTTTTTTCGCCTCTTTCGTCAATGGAAACACGTACGTCTTTTTCAGACAGAAGAGTTTCCACATATTTTGCATAGTCATGATATTTTTCACTGATAGGCAAGATAACGGCTTGTTCGGGAGTTAGCCACAATGGGAAATTTCCTCCGGTATGTTCTATCAAAACGGCGACAAAACGTTCCATTGAACCGAACGGAGCCCTATGAATCATAATTGGGCGATGTTTTTCGTTGTCGCTGCCGATGTATTCCAATCCAAAGCGTTCCGGAAGATTATAGTCCACTTGAATTGTTCCCAATTGCCATTTTCTGCCGATAGCGTCTTTGACCATAAAATCCAATTTGGGACCATAGAAAGCCGCTTCGCCTATTTCGACAACCGTGTTTAAGTTTCTTTCTTTTGCCGCTTTCATAATGGCATTTTCCGCTTTTTGCCAATTTTCGTCTGTCCCGATATATTTTTCTTTATTATTGGGGTCACGCAAAGAAACTTGTGCTATATATTCTTTAAAATCAAGCGTTTTGAAAATATATAAAACAATATCTATAACTTTGCAGAATTCTTCTTCCAATTGTTCGGAAGTACAGAAAATATGGGCATCGTCTTGGGTAAATCCTCTCACACGTGTCAAACCGTGCAATTCTCCGCTTTGTTCGTAACGATAAACGGTGCCGAATTCGGCGATACGAAGGGGCAAATCTTTGTATGAACGGGGTTTGCTTGCATAAATTTCGCAATGATGAGGACAATTCATCGGTTTAAGGAAAAATTCTTCCCCCTCTTGTGGTGTTGAGATGGGACGGAATGAATCTTGCCCGTATTTTTGATAGTGTCCTGATGTTTTGTACAAATCAACGTTGCCGATATGGGGACAAATAACTTGTTGATAGCCGTATGTTTTTTGGACTTTTTTGAGGAAATTTTCCAGTCTTTCTCTCAATACAGCACCTTTGGGCAACCAAATAGGCAGGCCTGCACCTACTTTTTGGGAGAATGTGAACAATTCGAGTTCTTTGCCTATTTTTCTATGGTCGCGTTTTTTTGCTTCTTCTAACAATAAAAGATATTCGTCCAATTCTTTCTTTTTAGGGAAAGTAACGGCATATATTCTTGTCAATTGTTTCCGTTTTTCATCGCCGCGCCAATAGGCACCTGCCAAACTTAACAGTTTTATTGCCTTGATGGGAGCCATTGAGGTGAGGTGCGGTCCACGACACAAATCGGTGAAAGTACCGCTGTCGTAGAACGTAATTTTTCCGTCTTCCAAATCCTGAATCAGTTCCAATTTGTATTCATCACCTTTTTTTGTGAAATAGTCCAAGGCTTCCTGTTTGCTGACTTCTCTTCTGACAACGGCTTGTTTGCTGGCAACAATTTCAGCCATTTTGTCTTCAATTTTTTTGAAATCATCAGAAGATATGTTGTAGTCAAGAAAGTCAATATCGTAATAAAAACCTGTTTCTATGCATGGTCCTATTCCGAATTTTACTCCCGGATACAATTGTTCTATCGCTTCTGCCATTAGGTGGGCGGAAGTATGCCAAAATACATTTTTCCCTTCAGGGTCATTCCATGTAAGCAAACGGACATGGGCATCTGTTTCTATGGGACGGGAACTTTCTACTGTTTGTCCGTTTACCATAGCGGCCAAAACATTTCTTGCCAAACCTTCGCTGATAGAAAGGGCTATTTCGTTCGCAGTAACTCCTTTATTGTACTGTTTTATAGTGCCATCAGGTAATGTAATGTTTATCATAAAATGTTCTTTTTTAATTAAACCTGTAAAACGCAAAGATAACACAAAAATCAATTTCATTTATTATAAATGAGATAATTTTTCCAAAAGCGGAATTTATAGGTTCAAGTTGGAATATTATACTTTTTTAGAACTTTATCTCCAATAAGTACGTTGTATAAGAATAAAAAATTGTACTTTTGTACCAATACATTATGATGAATATAGTATATAGATAAAGTAGAAAAGAAATAACAGCGAACTTTGGTTCTTGTTCGTGATAGTTGGAAGTCCGCCAAACATTCAATATACATCACACAGAATGAGAAGTATAAGAGTTCTTGCCCTTGGCGTGAACCATTACTTACTTATGTGTGATTTGGTATAGGCGGACACCACAACAATCGTAAGCAACGGAATGGTGAACGCCTTTTTTAGTTGCCATAGCACCAAAGACCATCAATATGGAAGCCTATGGATGAAAATTATCATATCGGGAGAGAGATAAAAAAACATATAGAAACCAATGGTATAAAAATAGGGTGGCTTTGTCAGCATTTGCATTGCCACCGCAACACCATTTACAATATATACAAACGCAAATGGATAGACACGCAGATGTTGATGCGTATTTCCAAAGTACTGAAACGTGATTTTTTTGCGGAATTCTCGCAATATTACCAAGAACACAAAACAGAAGATATTGACAGATAGCACTTTGTGTAAAGTGCTGATATTATTGTGCAGCCCCAATGAATGCTAAAAACAATAAGATGATACCTTTGCTTGTTGAATATTTTTAAGCCAAAAACGTATAAAGATAAATTGTGGGATTAAGAGTGATTTTGGAAAATGTTGAAAATATGCAATTTGCGATAGCGTAATTTAGTCTTACACTCGTACCACTTTGGTGAGGCCGCCTTGTTTCCCCGCCACAAAGAGCCGTGGTTTTTCTCCGTTGTGTATCAAATTGTTGATATAGAGAGGTTCACCGATGATGAAACGTTCGCAGCGGAAGGTGTCACCGGCTGTTATTTTGGAGTTTTCAGCCTCGATGGTCTCGAACTGCCCGTTGCCGAGGCATTTCAATAGAAGTCGGCGTTGGGGTTCCCAATATATCTCCAGCATTTCATTGGTGTCGATGTCTTCAGCAAGCAGGGCGTTGGTGATGATAAAATGCGAACTGCGTTTCTTTTTGTCTCCGCAACGGTCGGCCACGTAAGTCTTCCAGTCGGAATACCCCAAAAAACGGGAGAGGATATTGAGGCTGTCTTCTCGTATGCCTTGGTATCCCTCAACATAGCCCCAAATCCTTTTCAGAGTAGTAACACTGAGATGGGTTCCCCGTTCTTTCATTTGGTACTCAAGTATCACAAAATTCTTGCTGGTGTTCAGCGTGAGGTCGCACGACTCTTCTACATCGTGTTTAAGTTTCTCTAAATAAGAGGCTTCTATTTTCATTGACTTGGTGTTTTTGTTTGGCAAAATTACAAAAAAAATCGTTTGTTTTTGTTCTGTTTTATCGCTGTAATATTAGGCAGTTACGATATTTTTTATGCGACTATGTAGGGAGTGTAATTTGTTGTAAATAGGAATATTATGTATTTTCTTTTGTGTTTTCCGATGTGCGGGCAGGCGAAATCGATGAAGTGTAATAATTGATTTTGGATGCAAAGTTGGAGATATGTAACCGTCGTATTCTTTATTTTTTTGTATTTTTGCAATATGGAAGATAAAGACCAAAAATCATCGGGATACCCTGAGGCATTGAATTTTAGTCGGTCTGCTGACACTGCCAATTGTTCGGAAATTTTTTCGGGTGAGCATTTTCGTATATATAAAATGCAGCACTACGGGCATTGGTGTGTAGCGAAGGGTCTGCAACCCGATTTTGTGGCTGACACCTTTTGGATGGGTGTGTTGGAAAAGGAGTTCGACATAGGTATGGAGATGAACCACCCGAACATTGTAAAAGTGTTCGGTCGCGAGGAACTCCCGGTGGTGGGGCAGTGTATAGTCATGGATTATGTGGACGGCCGCACTCTTGACGCTTTTCTTGACGAAAACCCCTCGGTGGAAAAACGCAAGAAAGTGGTGATGCAACTGCTTTCGGCTATGCGATACTATCACTCTTTGCAGATAGTACACCGCGACCTGAAACCTTCCAACATATTGATAACCCGCAACGGCGATGACCTGAAACTGATAGATTTCGGTATGGCCGACAGCGACTACCACGCCAATATCAAAGGACCGGCATACACAAAGGACTACGCTGCCCCAGAGCAGATGACCGCCGGTGCCCCTATAGACTGCCGCACCGACATATACGCTTTCGGAGTGCTGTTGGGTGAGATTTTTCCCAACCGCTACCGCCATGTGGCTCATCGTTGTATGCAGCCCGACCCCAATCGCCGCTACAACAACGTAGACGCTGTGGTGCGTGCCATTAAGACTTCCGACACTATGCGGAAAGTCGTGTGGACAGCCCTGCCCGTTGCCACTTTGGCTGTTGCTGCCGTTCTGCTATGGACTCCAAACGGCAATAATACTACACCAACATCCACGGAGAAAAGTCCGTTGCAATACGACACATTATTGATAGCAACCCCAACAGCGGAAGTGCAACAGCAACCGCAACTGCAAGCCGAGCCACACGCCTTACCCGCCCCAAAGGATATTGCGACAACAGCTCCAGTGTCGAAGGAAAAACCTCATGTTCAGGCAGAAATGCCCACTGCTGCAAAAGCACCACAGGGTATTGACGAAGTGATGGAACGTTACCGAATCTATTGCAATCAAAAGTATGATGAGTTTTTGAGTGAGGTGTCGGTCCCGGGCATGTACCACGAAAAGGCCATTGCATTAATGGGGCGTAAAGATCTCCAAATGAGATTGGCTTTCTATTCAGACTTTGTGCCTATGCTACCAGCCATGTACTCCCAAAAAGAGACCAAGGCTGTAAAAGAGAGTTTGTTCACAATAGTAACAATAACCTACAGTCGTATGACAACACATATTTCGCATTTGGAACTTCCCAATGGCACAAAGGAACAGAGAGACAATGATAGGGAATTAGAGCAAATCAAAGCCGAAAGTGATAAACTTCAATACCAAGAATATATTTTTTGGAAGAAGGAATAATTGGAGGGAAGCAATTGAAGCCTTGCAA
>JAFZUH010000015.1 GCA_017618435.1 Bacteroidales bacterium
GCATTTTGATTGTCAGATATATATACACCACCCCCTTTACCAGTTGTAGCCGTATTGCCCGTTATGGTCATTCTTCGCAAATCTATAGTAGAACCTTCTACATATATGCCACCACCATTGTTCGTTGCTGTATTACCTGTTATAGTACTTGTCCCTATAACAGTAAAACTTGCATCCAAATTGCATACACCAGCACCTGATGTTTTGGCTGTATTATTATTGGCTATAAAATTACTATTGCATGTAAACACGCTTGTTCCCCTATTATACAAGCCTCCACCAGATTTGCCTGCTTCATTATTACTAATAGTAGTAACACCTGTAATAGTCACAGTACCATTATAATTGCAAAAACCACCACCAGCACCATTGTCTATACAAGATTTACAACTATTGTTTGTTACGGTAAATGTACCTCCACAAGTAAATGAACCGCCCTTATTATAAATACCACCGCCTGCATTGCCTGCATGATTATTATCTACAAGTATATTGCCTTTACAAATAATTGTACCTAACCAATTGCGTATGCCACCTCCATAGTAACCTGTTGTGTCTTGATTTGCTGTAATATTACCCCAACATGTTAAGGTGCTTGCCCCAACATACAAACCACCGCCTTGTGTGGCAGTATCGGCTGTCATTATCAAGTTTCTTGCATTTCCAGAGGCTCCTATTGTGATAGTTCCCAATGTATCAAAGATACCACCTCCTTTGCCTGAATATCTGGCAGCGACATTTCCATATAATATCAAATGGGCTCTATTGTTGTTTAATATCATATCACTTCCTGTACAAGTAATTGTACCACTATGGTTGAAAATACCACCTCCATGACCTTGTGTTTTGTTATGGTGAATATTTACACTACTACCCGTAAAATTGATAGTACCCTTATTGTACATACCAGCACCACCATACACATCATTTTGAGAGGCTACTGCCGTATTGGTGCGATTGTTGCATATTTCTATAGCATTAGAGAACGTTATCGGATTGGTTTCCACAAATACTCCACCTCCTTTTTGTGTAGCGGTATTGTCTTTGATGGTCATAACAGCCGTAAATGTTGTTGCATCTGTACTATTATAACCTTTGTAATAGATACCGCCACCATTTGCAGAAGCCACATTGTTGCGGATAGCAGAGATATTGCCTATAGTTTTGTTTCCTGTTGCTGTTAATCCGCAATACATACCGCCGCCATTGACTGCTGTATTCTCATATATAACAATATTGCGTTTGCTATTGTTGGTAATTATTCCATTGGCATAATACAAACCACCGCCATTAGTTGTAGCCGTATTGCTAAATATTTTCAAGCCCGCCGTAGTATCTGCTCCCGTAGCCGTTAGCGTTCCTCCATTTACAAATACACCGCCGCCGTTGGCTGCCTGATTGTTGGCAAGTGCCGTAAGCACAGGTACATTGACAGTACCACCTGCAATAGCAACACCACCACCATTACCACTGGCTACATTGTATGAAATATTGGGTGCTGTGGTGAAATTGACCGTACCGCCTGCTACATACAAACCGGCTCCAGTGTCTGCCGTGTTTTTGTTGGCTGTACTTCCACCTATGGTTGAGGCTGTTCCAGAAAAAGTAAGCGTGCCAGATTCTACATAGATACCACCACCACTTGTACTATTATTTTTTGTTATTGTGGCTCCAGTTAAATTCAGATTTCCAGCATTGGTCAAATAAATACCACCTCCATTACCTATAGTTGCATTGTTATTGGTTACAGTAAGCGTACCTCCAACGGAAAATGTGGTCGTTTCCTTATAAATACCACCTCCATGACCTCCTCCATTGAGCGTGTTACCACTTACGGTCATATTACCTTTACAATCGAATTTACCTCTACGAATGGCGACACCTCCTGCGTTACTATCGTTACAGATATTGTTTCTTACATATATATCGCCCCAAACAGTAACACTACCTTCTACATAGTTATTATAAAAGCCTCCGGCATATCTATTCGAAACATTGGTATCTATGATAAGATTTTGGGCATCTCCACTCTTCCCTACATTTATTGTGGCTGGTCCCATATAAATACCGCCACCATAATGACCTCTATTATTTATTATTTCTGCTCCTTTGTATAAGTTTAAGGTTGTGGCAGGTGTTACTACTGTTTTCCACAAACTGATTCCACCACCTTCATTGTAACATGCATTGTTGATTACATACAATTTTTCATTACAAGTAATGGTTCCCCCTGCATCAGCTAAAATACCACCACCTTTACTACCCAAACTATCTAAAGCACTACCTGTTCTTACGTTAGAACAATCATTATCTCGGACGGTTAAGACGGCATTTGAAACAATAGTCCCCTTTTTTTGAACGCCTATCCCTCCACCACAATAAGCAACATTATTGTTAATGGTCGTGGCGGCATTAAAGTTTACTATTCCTGAAGCACAGACAAATACACCTCCACCTGTGTCTGCTGCTGTATTGTACGAAATATTGGGTGTTACATTGAAATTTACCGTACCAGATCTTACAAAGATTCCACCTCCATCTTTGCTTGATATATTACCATTAGCAGCAGAACCACCTATGGTAGAAGATACTCCAGAAAAGGTGATTGTCCCTCCATTGACAAATATACCTGCACCGCCATAAAAATTTGTTGTTGCAGTAGTTGTTACTTTGTTTCGAGTGATAACCGCCCCATTAAAAGTAAGGGCTTTCGTAGTATAAATACCACCACCATATTGAACAGCAGTATTACTATCTACCGTAAGCGTACCATAAGAGAATGGTCCCGCTCCTGTTTTCACAAGACCACCACCGTAGGTTGTTGCACTATTACCCTTTATAGTCATATTGCCCGTACAAGATATAGTACCCGTAGAAGATTGAACTATACCGCCACCATAGGTTGTTGCACTGTTATCATTTATTTTCAACTCACCAACACACGATATTGTCCCTGTTGTCTGAACAATACCACCACCAAAACTCTTTGTATTGTTATTTAATACCGATAAATTGTTTTTGGCCGTAAATGTTCCCGTATTGTATATACCTCCACCTGAAGATACTGCATAATTATTTTTTATGTTACTTGTACCTCGTACTTCTATTGTTCCCGTATTATAAACAGCCCCACCATTTGTTTTAGCGGTATCATTTTCCGCATTAAAGTTGCCATAACATGTAATAGTTCCCGCATTATAGATACCGCCACCTGAAGATTTTGCCGTATCACACAAAACCGTAAGATTACCGAAACAATTTAGGGTTCCTTTGCTTGTATTACTTATACCACCGCCAGAACTTCGGGCACCATTTTTTTCCAAAACAAGATTTGCGGGATTACTTAGACTTGTTCCAACATTAATCAAACTATCATTATAAATACCGCCACCTGAAGATCCGGAGTTTCCATTTATCGTTACATTACCTTTAAAATTGATAACCCCTTTGGTATTATAAATAGCCCCCCCCGAAGCAGAACTATAATTATTATTCAGCGTTGCTATACTTCCAAAATTTATGATACTATTTCCAGAATTATAAATACCACCGCCGGAGCCGTTATAATTATAATTATTATTGATGGTTGTTGCTCCCTCAAAATTTATAGTGCCGGATGAAAGATTTTCAATACCGGCTCCATTCTCTGTTGAGGCTTTTTCTACAAAATTATCTGAAATATTAGCCTCACCCTTACAAGTAACAATACCTCCTGAATTATATAGACCAGCCGCTTGGGCAAATGCTTTACTTGCATAATTGCCAACAATAATAGTATTGCCATATACCATTATGTTTCCGGTATTGCCAATCCCCCCGCGACCAAAAGAACCACTTGAGGTGTCGTAACTAACATTAAGATATGCAGGATGTGCCGCATCTATACCGACTATAATTGTACCATTTGCTGTATTTGTAATGCCTCCGCCATCTGTTGTAGCACAATTATAAGTTATCGTAGCACCTTGTTGAAAATATACCGTTCCACTATTATAAAGCCCCGCTCCATAAGGGGCTTTGTTGTGATGAATATGAATAGGACCGGTACATGTAATAGTACCTCCTTCGTTTTTGATACCTGCACCTAATTTTGCCGTACTATAGGCTATGGTTGTATTACCGTTACATGTCAACGTTCCCTTATTGTATATGGCACCTCCGTCATTATTAACCAAAGGGCCTATCGCACTTGTAATAGTAACATCGTTCAAGGTGGCCGTTCCGTTAGCATAAATATATAAACCCACCCCCGGGCCACTTGCCTTACAGTTTTTGATGATACATTTGTTCATGATAAGACTACTTGCAATTGAAGCCGTACCTACCGCAATTAATGGAGCGGTTGCTTTATAATTTGTAGAATCGCCTTCAAAAACAATATCAGTCAAATGCAACTTGGCAGAAGCACCTTGTACTTTCATAAAGCCAGTTTTTGCGGTACGCGTAATGACACGTTCGACATGAGTAATACTGCTGAATGCCGATATTTCTATACTTTTGTTTATCGTACCTGTAACACCGATAGTAGCGGAATCAAAAACCAAGAGTTTATACGGTGAATAGGTTGTTCCAGTTGTATTACATGCGTTTATTGCCACTGCCAAATCAGAATAGAATATTTTTCTTGCACTATCCAATATCGGTCCATCATACTGCAAGCCGCCAAATCTGGTAATCGGTCGGTTTTTATATGAAGACGATGCGGAACTTGTCCCGCTGTTACATTGTGTATAAGTCGTAGTTTTGTCCATCAACCAGTATGTGGAAGAAGTAGAAGTAGTATTATGGATATAATATATCACCAAACCGTAACCTGGCGGTACAGCAAAAAGAGTATCCAATTTGCAATGAAACCATCCGCTACCTGTAATGGGAGGAATAGAACCTTCCCAAACCAGTGTAGCACCTTCAGCAACAGGGTCTTTGTAAGCAGTACTGTAAATATCAGTAATCACATTATTAGGTGTTGCCGACTGTGGAAATATTTTCAAATAAATTTTCTGACCATTAACCGCCCTTGTCGGTCCTGTTTGATGAGTT
Source organism: Bacteroidales bacterium (assembly GCA_017618435.1). Lineage (GTDB taxonomy): Bacteria > Bacteroidota > Bacteroidia > Bacteroidales > WCHB1-69 > UBA1205. Next base: position 5,041 of record JAFZUH010000015.1, read on the forward strand.
TTCCACGAGATAGTATCAATAACCGTACCGCCTATTTCAGTAGCAGTGTAGAACATTCTCGCCCAAGACTTTGACAAACCGCTGCTTGTAGGAGCATAACAAATGCCCGGTTTGGACGCTGTTGCCGTATCTCCTGAAAAAACAAGTTTGTAGGTTGCTGGTATTTGTGCCTTGCCTATTTGTAACAACAATAAAAAACTACCTAATAAAAATATTAACCTTTTCATCTCCTTTTTATTAATATATCTAAAACATACAAAGAAAGCCCGGCAATCAAATCATTAATAAAAAATGACATTGGTTGCAGCAAAACATATTTTTTCTGCAAACTTTCAGTCCAGTCTCTTGCATTTATTGCCATCTCTCAAACTATTTACTTTATTGCTCTCGCTTTCTTTCTTATTATTTATTTCGTTTGTTCAAGTTATTTATTTCGTTTGTTCAAGTTAAAGTAAATTTACTTTTTACCCAAGATGCAAATATAATATTTTTTTCTGAAACCTATCCGTAAAATTATTTTTCTCAAAAAGAAAACTTTTCCAACTATCCCAAACTACAAATCCTCGTTGAAATTTTTATTTTTTCATCTGAAAAAAACTTGTAATTTTGCATATCTTATCATATAAGAATATTTCAGTAGAAAAACGGCATCGGGTTCTATCGTTTTTCTACTGATAAACAAAATTTTAGAGCCCACTCTAATACAAAAAAAATGACTTTTTACGATATAGCAAATGGTCTGGATTGGAAACAGATAGAACAAGAAATCCTGCAAAAAACGGCTACCGATGTGGAAACGGCACTATCCAAAAACACCACACTAAACATAGAGGATATGAAAGCCTTGGTTTCGCCTGCCGCAGAACCCTATTTGGAAACTATGGCACAATTGAGTCGCAAAGCCACCCAAGAGCGTTTTGGCAAAACCATACAATTCTATATTCCGCTATATTTGACCAATGCCTGTCTCAACCATTGTATCTATTGCGGATTCAATCACAACAACAAAATTCATCGTGTTATACTTTCCGACAAAGAGATACTTGAAGAAGTGAAAGTAATAAAAGATATGGGCTACGAACATTTATTGTTACTCACAGGAGAATCACCCGTTCATGCCGGTGTGGATTATATAGAACATGCCATGCAGTTGGTTCGACCATATTTTAAACAACTTACGTTAGAAGTACAACCCTTAAAAGCAGAAGAATATCGCAGACTCCGCGATAGCGGTTTGTATGGTGTGTATGTTTATCAAGAAACTTACAATCAAGAAAGGTATCCGATTTATCACCCTGCCGGTCTGAAACACGACTATCGTTGGCGTTTGGAAACACCCGACAGATTAGGCGAAGCCGGTGTACACAAAATTGGCTTGGGGGCCTTGTTGGGTTTGGAAAACTGGCGGGTTGAATCCATTTTTATGGCTGAACATTTACGATATTTGGAAAAACGCTATTGGCGTAGCCGCTATTCTGTGGCCTTTCCACGTATCCGCCCGCATGAAGGAACATTCCAACCCCAATACAACGTTACAGACAAACAATTCACCCAAATGATATGGGCTTTTCGTTTGTTTGACCACGATTTGGAAATGTCTTTAACTACCAGAGAAAGTCCAAACATGAGAAATCACATGATTTCGTTAGGCATAACCTCTATCAGTGCAGGTTCAAAAACAGATCCGGGCGGTTATGCTCACGAAAATGAATTGGAACAATTTTCCCCGAATGACAACAGAGACCCCAAAACGATGATGGAAATGGTAAAAGCACAAGGATATGATGTTGTTTGGAAAGATTGGGACAATTTCAACTAATACAACCGACAAATGGAACGTTATTTAAGACAGATAATTTTGCCAGAAATAGGCGAAATTGGGCAACGAAAAATAACACAAACCTCTGTTCTTATTGTTGGTGTTGGAGGTTTGGGCAGTGCTGTAACCACTTATTTGTGTGCAGCCGGCATCGGACGTATCGGCTTGGCTGATGCCGATACGGTATCTTTAAGCAATTTGCAACGCCAAGTGCTTTACAATGAACAAGAAATAGGCAAAAGCAAAACGGAAATGGCTAAGCACCATTTATCTCAACTCAATTCTACCATTCAAATAGACACTTATCCTGTATTCTTAGACAAAAAAAACATAAAATCAATTGTTAATCAATATGATATTATTGTTGATACTTCCGACAATTTTCCTTGTCGATTTTTAATCAACGATGCGTGTGTACAACTCGGCAAACCCTTTGTTTATGGGGCTATATCCAACTTGCAAGGACAATTGTCTGTTTTTAATGTGGATAACAATTCGGCCACGTATCGGTGTTTGTTTCCTGATGAAGCAACATTATTGGCTTTACCTCGCAAAACAATTCCTGTCTTGGGAATATTGCCCGGGGTTATCGGCTGTATGCAGGCAGGTGAAGTGCTCAAATGGGCTGTCGGTTACGGCAAACTACTGAAACACACGCTTTGTTGTTTGAATCTATCCGATAATACAACCGCTCATTTTGCCATTGTTCCCACTGAAGAGGGCAGAAAAATGAGTATGCAAACCATTTTAGGGTAAGTTATTTGCTATACTCAATTTGTCTTTCCGATAATAAAACCGTATTGGTTTGGTTATCAAATTCAATCCAATATATCCAATTGTTTGATGAATCGTAATAATAGAACTTTTCAAAATTCGGTGTTTTGGCATCGTTAATGAAAATTTCTATTTTCTTATATTGATTGGTTTTGTTGTATGTATAAACAGTTTTTGTCTTCTGTTTATTTTCATTATCAATAAGATAAGTTTCAA
>JAFZUH010000135.1 GCA_017618435.1 Bacteroidales bacterium
GCGGTGATTTTTCAATATAGGTTCCAAATCCTTTTTGGTTTTGGCATTTTTAAGAGCGTTTTTGGCTTCATTTTTAGATTTTGTAATTTGTTGATATTCGTTAGGTATATCATTAACCAGCAAATCCCATCCATCATTCATTTGGATATTGTAGGGGATAGTTTTGTTTTGCAAATTGCCCATTGCTTTCACAATGCTTTCAGAGCGTTTTTTCTGCAGGGCGATGTTCGAGGCTTCGTTGCCTTCAAAAGAAGTGTAGGCGGTAATGTTTACACTGTCAATATCAAATTTGGGTTCATCAAGAGCATCCAATAGGGGAGCAATATCTTGACTTTCGTAAGTGGATTTGGCAACTTCAAATGGAATTTTGAACTCCAAAACGGCTTGTTCCGGCAACGGCATATAATTAATGGTTGTATTTATGCCATTTAGGTCGGGAATAAAACTTGTTTTGGATTTAAATGCCACATCGGGTTGGTTAATATTCGTTTTGACAATGGTTTTACAAATGTGTTTTTCTTTAATGATGATTAAATTTATGTCGTAACTTCCGGAAACAGAAGACGGTATGGAACCCATATAGACTTTCAGACCTTTGTCTTTCGGGTCAGTAATTTCGTTTTTTTCTATCATGGTTGGATAGGTGATGTATTTGAGCAAGATACCGCGGTTGGGGAAGTTGTAGTCCACATCATTAGAAGCGGAGTTGCATGGAAATTGAGAGTGTTGGACAATATCAACAGCAAATCCGTCTTGGTCTTTCCCTATTATTTTTTTCAACAATTTGGCGTTCGGGTAGTTGAAATAAATGGCATCCCCTTTTATTTCCAAATATTTATGTAAAGATTCGATATTTCTAACTTCACATTTGCGGCAAACTTTTTCTTCATAAGGTTGTAGTCCGTAGTTTTTTCGTGTATAGGTTGTGTTTTTGTAAGACACTTCACCTCTGTTGAAAGACAAATCGTTGCCCAAAACTATAGAAATATAACAATTTTTGTTGTAGGCATCAACATTGCACCCTACACCGATATAAGTATATCTTTTGTCTAATAGGGTTGGAGCGGTTTTGGCATTGGTTAATAGGGACAAAACGGCTTCTTTTGCCATATCGTAGTAGGAATATTCGTCATTTCCTTTGGTGGCTTTAGCCCGAGTAACCAATTCTACCACCCGTTTGGTGGCCCCTGCATTTACGGCACGCATTTCGGGTGTTTTGAGTATGGCGACAACATTGTCTTGTGTTTTTTCTTCTTTTTTGGCCATATATTCGGCTTGAACTTTTGCCGCATTGGTCAACTCTTCTTTCATTTGCAGGGGGGCGGCATAATTATATTGTTTGCGGGCGGCTCCAATTATATCGTTGATACATTTTGCCACAATATCGGATTCATATTCTATGGGATTGAAATTCCAAGTATATTCCCGATGTGTATCATTGAGAAATGCGGGGTCAAAATTTTCATACATTTTGTCTTGTTGGGCAAAGCCGTCAATTGAGACAATAAAAAGTAATGCTATAATTCCTAACAAATTAACAACTTTTTTCATGTAAATATTGTTTTATTATTAATTGATAAACAAAGATAGTTATTTTTTTCAAGGTTTCAGACAAAAAGTATTGAACAACTTATCAACAATGGAACGTGTTCAATGTGTTAAATATGAATATTATACATTAAATCTAATATGAAGAATATCTCCATCTTTGACAATATAGTTTTTGCCCTCCACGGCTAATTTTCCGGCTTCTTTGCATTTTATTTCGGAACCGTATTGTATCAAATCTTCGTATTTGATAACTTCAGCACGAATAAATCCGCGTTCCAAATCGCTGTGAATAACGCCTGCTGCTTGAGGTGCGGTTGCTCCATGCGTAATAGTCCAAGCCCGATTTTCTTTGCCGCCAACGGTAAAGAAAGAGATGAGATTCAGTGTTTTGTAGGCAGCACGCAACAATTTGTTTACTCCCGGTTCGGTAAGACCCAAATCTTCCAAGAAGAAATGTTGGTCTTCTTCATTCAGTTCGGCAATATCGGCTTCCATTTTTCCTGCAATGATAAGCATTTCCGTATTTTTGTCTGCCAAATATTTTTCTACGGCTTGTGTGTAGGCATTGCCGTTGTGAATGGATTTTTCATCAACATTGCAAACAAAAATACATTGTTTAGCGGTTAACAGCATCATATCCGCCACCACATTTTTTTCTGCTTCGGTAGTGTCCAATGTGCGTATATTCTGAAAATTTTCCAAATGATTCTTGTATTTGTGCAAAGTTTCCAATTGCATTTTTGCTTCGCTGTCGCCAGCGGAGGCTGCTTTTTGCACTTTTTGAATTTTTCTGTCAATTTGCTCCAAATCTTTGATTTGCAGTTCTAAATCTACTGTTTCAATATCTCTGACGGGATTGATGCTTCCATCAACGTGAGGCAGGTTGATGTCATCGAAGCAACGCAAAACATGTATTAAAGCATCGCATTGCCGAATGTCTGCCAAAAAAGCGTTGCCGATGCCTTCGCCCATACTTGCTCCTTTGGTAAGACCGGGAATGTCTACAATTTCAACGGTGGCGGGGACCAATTTGTCGGCTTTGATTATTTTGTCTATTTCAAACAAACGCATATCGGGAACATTGCAGATGCCAACGTTGGATTTACCTGTACTAAAAGCGAAATTGGTGATTTGTGCTTTTGTGTTGCTCATACAATTGAATAGGGTGGTTTTGCCTGAATTGGTAATGCCGATAATGCCACATTTAAGTCCCATAAATATACGATTTTAAATATTAAAAACCTAAATTAATGTCTTCTACACGAGTAACTTCGGGAACATATTTTTTTAGAATAGTTTCCACGCCATTTTTCAGAGTCATTCTGCTGTGAGGGCAACAACCGCAGGCTCCTTGCAATTCTACAAGTACCAAGCCGTCTTCTTTAACCTCTACTAAACGGATATTGCCGCCATCTGCTTCTAATTGTGGGCGTATCTGATTGATAATATGTTCTACTCTGTCTTTTACTGTTGTTTCCATAAATAAAATGATTTTTTATTGGTTATTATCTTCACAATATGCAACAAAATTGTGTTGCAAAACTTTGATGTTGTATTTTTGTTCTATTTCGTGTATGATGTCTTCGATACGTTGGTCGGAAAATTCTATAACTTCTTGTGTTTTAATGTTGTATATATGATTGTGGACGTTTTCTTTCAAACATTTTTCATAACAAGGCAAATCTTGGTTGGAAAATTGGTATTTGTAAATCAAACCGGCTTCCAATAGCAGATTGATGTTATTGTATAATGTAGAGCGACTGACATAGTATTTGTTTTTTTTTAGGTAATTGAGCAGTTCTTCCAATGTAAAATGTTTGTCAAATTGATAAATTGCACGCAATATGGCATTCCTTTCCGATGTATGACTTAATTTTCTTTGTTTTAAAAAAACATTAAAACGGGAGACATAATCATTGAAAGACAAGTTTTTATTTTCTTTTTCCATTATTGTTAATATTTCTAAATTTTATTTTGAACAGACGAAACAATATCAAATAGACAATCAGGATTTTCTTCCACGGCGGTGCCTATCACTACCACATTGGCTCCCAGATGAAACATCATAGAGGCAGTTTTGGCGTTGCGTATGCCTCCACCAACAAAAAGGGGTATATTCGTTGTTTCCTTGGTTGCTTTGATGGTTCTATTGGGTACGCAGAGTGGGGCTCCGCTACCGGCTTCCAGATAAATGGCTTGCATTCCCAATAATTTGCCTGCCAAGGCGGTGCTGACGGCAATATTGGTTTTGTCGCGAGGTATGGGAAATGTATTGCTCATATAAGAAACACTTGTCGGTTCGCCTCCATCTATGAGAATATAGCCCGTAGGAATCACTTCCATATTACTTTTGTGCAGGCGATAAGCAATATTGACATGTTGTCCGATTAGCAAATCGGGATTGCGGCCTGACAAGAGAGATAGAAATAACATAGCATCGGCTTTTTCGCTAAACTGCATGCCATTGCCGGGAAAAAGAACGATAGGAATTTCTGTAACCGAACGTAATGCAGTGATACATTCGTCCAAGTGGTTTTCTTGAACAAGGCTTCCTCCAATTAAGATTAAATCCACACCTGCTTTTTGGGCGGTATTACCTGCGTACAACAAGGCATCTCCGTATGTTTTGTCGGGATCGCACAACCATGCTATTTTTTTCTTGTCATTATGTAATATGTCAGCAACACTCATCTTGATGAAAATTATCTGTTACTAATTTTGCAAAAATACTAAAAAAAATCATTCAAACGGCAACTATACA
>JAFZUH010000136.1 GCA_017618435.1 Bacteroidales bacterium
ATATTCATGTGCTTCTTCATCTGCTTTCAGTCCTTCTTTTTCATCTCCGCCGAAATAAGTTACATACAGATTTTTTTTATCAATTTTATAAACATCTGTAAGCAACTCCCATGCGTAGGCAATGGCTTCTTTTTTGAAATAATCACCAAACGACCAATTGCCAAGCATTTCAAACATGGTGTGATGATAAGTATCGTGTCCAACCTCTTCCAAATCATTGTGTTTTCCGCTAACCCGCAAGCATTTTTGTGTGTCGGCGGCACGATTGTATTTTTTTTCAACGTTACCCAAAAAAATGTATTTAAATTGATTCATACCCGCATTGGTAAACAATAGGGTGGGGTCGTTTTTTACTATCATTGAAGATGATGGGACAATTGTATGTCCTTTGCTCTTGAAAAAATCAATAAATATCTGTCTGATTTCAGTACTTGTTATCATATTGAATAAAAAATAATATTACTATAATTAAATGCAAAGATACCATTTTTTTAGTTGTCAAAAATTCATTATTTTTACTTAAAAATGTATATTAAATATAGTTGTCTTTAAAAGATAAGATTTTACAATGTATATTTCGATTAGTCAAGAACATTTTTTTTATTTTTAACTGAAAAAATTGTACTTTTGCAGGAAAATAAGTTTTTAATAAAAATTATTATAAAAGAAATGCTTTATACAGAAAATCAATTTAAAAGATATACAATTACATCGGCATTGCCGTATGCCAATGGTCCTATTCATATAGGTCATTTGGCTGGAGTTTATGTTCCTGCTGATATTTATGCCCGTTATTTAAGATTAAACAATGAAGATGTTCTTTTTATCGGAGGTAGCGATGAACATGGTGTTCCAATTACCATAAAAGCACGCAAAGAAGGAGTTTCTCCCCAAGTAATAGTTGACAGGTATCATTCTATTATCAAAAAGTCGTTTGAAGATTTCGGTATCAGTTTTGATATTTATTCCCGCACTTCAGATGCAACTCATCATCAAACGGCAGCCGCATTTTTTAAAAAATTATTTGATGAAGGTAAGTTTATTGAAAAAACAACGGAACAATATTATGATGAACAAGCCGAGCAGTTTTTAGCCGACAGATATATAGTTGGCACTTGTCCCCATTGTGGCAATGAAAGAGCCTATGGCGACCAATGTGAAGCCTGCGGTACAAGTCTTAATGCAATGGAATTAATCAATCCAAAGTCTATGTTAAGTGGGGAACAACCGGTGAAAAAAGAAACCAAGCATTGGTTTTTGCCTTTGGATAAATATGAGGATTTCCTCAGACAATGGATATTGGAAAATCACAAAGCCGATTGGCGTTCCACTGTATATGGACAATGTAAGTCGTGGATAGATATGGGATTGCAACCTCGTGCCGTTACTCGGGATTTGAATTGGGGTGTTAAATTGCCGATTCCCAATGCTGACGGCAAGGTGCTTTATGTGTGGTTTGAAGCCCCAATAGGATATATTTCCGCTTCTAAAAAATGGTCGGAACAATCAGGTAAAGATTGGCAACCTTATTGGAAAGAAAAAGATACAAAATTGGTGCATTTTATCGGAAAGGATAATATTGTTTTCCATTGTATTATATTTCCTGTAATGTTGAAAATAGAAGGCAGTTATATTTTGCCGCAAAATGTTCCTGCTAATGAGTTTATGAATCTTGAAAACGATAAAATATCCACTTCCCGCAATTGGGCGGTATGGTTGAACGAATATTTGGAGGATTTTCCTCAAAAACAAGATGTTTTGCGTTACGTTCTTACTGCAAATGCACCGGAAACAAAAGACAATGATTTTACGTGGAAAGATTTTCAAGCCAAAAACAACAATGAGTTAGTCGCCATTTTGGGGAATTACATCAATAGAATTGTTGTTTTGACCCATAAATTTTATAATGGTCAGATACCTCAAGCCACTGCTTTGCAAGATATTGATAAACAAATGATAGACCAAATGTCTCAATATCCGGAACTGATAGGGAAAAATATTGAGAAATATCATTTTAGAGAAGCCTTGAACGAATTGATGAATTTGGCACGTTTGGGAAATAAATATCTAACTGATACCGAACCATGGAAAGCGATAAAAACAGATCCGCAACGTGTTCAAACGGTGATGAATCTGTCTTTGCAGTTGGCGGCCAATTTGGCGATTTTGGCAGAACCTTTTTTGCCTTTTAGTGCTAAAAAAATACAAAAAATGCTTAATATGTCCGATTTCGCTTGGCGAGATGCAGGTGGCATTTCCCTTTTGGCAGCGGGTACACAAATCGGAGAACCAACCTTGTTGTTTGAAAAGATAGAGGATGCTGATATTGACAAACAATTGGCGAAATTGGAAGCCAGCAAGAAAGAAAATGAAAAAAATGCTTATACTCCCAAAGAAATAAAACCTGAATGTTCTTTTGATGATTTCACCAAGTTGGATATTCGCGTTGGTACGGTACTTGATTGTATAAAAGTACCTAAGGCGGACAAACTCTTACAATTTAAAATTGATGACGGGCAAGGTGGCAGAACCATTGTCAGTGGTATTGCCAAGTTTTATCCCAATCCTCAAGAGTTGATTGGAAAGCAAGTTTGTTTTATCGCTAATTTCGCTCCGAGAAAACTAAAAGGTGTGAATAGCGAAGGTATGATTCTTTCTGCCGAAGATGCCGATGGACGTTTGGTGCTGATAACCCCAAGCGATTTGGTGAAATCGGGTGTAAATATTGGATAGTATAGTCTTATGTATTTATTGCAGCCCAAGGATAAAATTCAGATTGTTGCCCCGGCAAGGAGTGTAACTTTAGATGAATTGCAGTATGCCATTCGTTTGTTTGAAACGCAAGGTTGGCAGGTGGTATTGGGTAAATATTTGTTCGGAAAACATCATCAATTTTCTGGCACAGATACAGAACGTATTTTGGATATGCAATCTGCTATTGATAATCCTGA